>NZ_JBHSEB010000044.1:0-63894 GCF_042651925.1 Catenibacterium sp. GCM10023432
GTAAAAACCATGAAAAAGTATTGATATATTTTTTAAATTTTTACTTGATTTCTATTATCCAATTTTCTTTTGGTATCCTATATTTTTTGTTTATTATTCATGTTTTCATGATATAATTTTTTCGGAAAATATACTGAATAATATCGTAAGGAGATTTGTTTTGAAGAAAAGAATTATTTCAATTGTTTGTCTATTTTTACTCATCTCATTATTACCTGGATGTTCTTCAGATAAAGAAGAAGAATCTGATGCAATTATTGTGAATGATCAGATAGGACGTCAAATTACAATTAAAGACCAAGTAAAACGTGTAGTAAGCACTTCATATATAACAACTTCTACATGCCTCGCATTAGGAGTAAATGATCAGTTAGTTGGTATAGAGGAGAATGCTTCTTCTAGAAGCATTTATCAAAAGACTGATCCTGATTTATTAGAACTACCTCAGGTAGGATGTGATGTCAGTCTTATCGCAAAGACAGCACCTGATGTAGTATTTATGATGAAAGAGAATAAGAATCTTATTGAGGATTTTGAAGAAAGACATATTAAAGTTATTGTTGTTGATCCTTCTAGTGAAAAGAAGTATGAGGCCATGGTTTCACTTATTGCGAAAGTTTGTGGTAAACAAAACAATGCAAAGAAGTTAAAGAACTACTATAGTACTAAAAAGAGTAAGATAAATAGTTTAGGTACTTCTAATAAGCATGTTTATATTGCTTCAAAAGAGTCTATTTATAGACCTGTCACACCTTCTATGTTTCAAAGTACTATACTAGACTCAGCACATGTGAAAAATGCTGCAGCGAGTATTAAAGGTGTATACTACCCTACTATTGCGTTAGAAACATTATTAACTTTAAACCCAGATATGGTGATCATGCCTCGTAATGCTTCCTATTCAAAAGATTCTATTTATAACTATGAATTCTTCTCATCACTTGATATAGTGAAGAACAAGAAGATTTATATTATGCCTGAAGTGGTTGAATCATGGATGGATCCTGTTCCTTCTCATATTCTTGCATCACTCTGGCTATCATATGTACTTCATCCTCATGATTATACATATGAGAATTATAAAAAGGATGTAATAGATTTTTATAAAGAGTTTTATGGTTTTAGCCTTGATGAAACACTTATCACAAAATAGAAAGGATAGAAAAAGATGTTAAGTATTCAGGAATATGTAAGACCTCAGTCGCTTGAGGAAGCTTATGAACTCGTTCAGAACAGAAAAAACATTATTGTAGGTGGTATGTTATGGTTGAAGATGATGAATAGATCAGTAGAAAAGGCAATTGATTTATGTGATCTTCATTTAGATACTATCGAAGAAGATGATGAACAATTTACTATTGGCGCAATGGTGACATTACGTCAGTTAGAAACTCATGCAGGATTAAATGCTTATACACATGATGCAATGAAGCATAGTGTAGAACATATTATTGGTGTGCAGTTTAGAAACTGTGCGACTGTAGGAGGTTCTATTTTTGGTCGTTATGGTTTCTCTGATGTATTATCTATGTTTATGGGATTAGATGCTTATGTAGAATTATATAACGGTGGTATTGTACCTATGAGAGAGTTTGCTTGGATGCGTCCTTCTCTTGATATTCTTGTACGTGTTATTGTAAAGAAGACTCCTATTAAGGTTTGTTATAAGTCACAGAGAAATGTAAGTACTGATTTCCCTGTTCTTACTTGTTGTGCAAGTTATATGAATGACACTTATTCTGTAGTAATTGGTGGTCGTCCTTTAAAGGCAATTGCTTATGAGAAACAGATGGAATTAAATGATGAATCTATTGAAGCGTTTATTGAAGAAGTATCTTCTGAAATCAAACTTGGAAGCAATAACTTAGCTAGTGCAGAATATCGTCAAAAGCTTGTAAAGGTTCTTATGAGACGTTCATTAAAGGAATTGGAGGCACAGTAAGATGGAAATTACAATTACATTAAATGGAAAAACAATGACTCGTAGTATTTCACCAGATACTCTTCTTATTGATTTTGTAAGAAGTGAACATTGTCTTAGTGTTAAAAGAGGCTGTGATACAAGTAACTGTGGATTATGTACAGTATTATTAGACAACAAACCCGTTCTTTCTTGTAGTGTTCTTGCAGCAAGAGCTGCAGGTCATGAAGTGACAACCCTAGAAGGTTTACAGGAAAAAGCAAGACCACTTGCTGAATTTATTGCTGATCAGGGGGCTGAACAGTGTGGTTTCTGTAATCCTGGATTTATGATGAATACAATCGCATTACTAGAAGAAAATAAAGATCCAAGTGATGATGAAATCAGAGCATTCTTATCTGGTAACCTTTGTCGTTGTTCCGGTTATGAAGGACAATTAAGAGGTATTAGAAACTATATTAATTACTGCAAGGAAAATGGAAAGGAAGTGTTAGGATGAGTCAGGAATTAAAGCAGGTTAATAAACCTATAAGAAAAAAAGATGCAATGAACCTATTATTAGGTAAACCTGTCTATGTTGATGATATAACACCTCATGACTGTTTAATTGTAAAGCTTGTTCATTCTCCTCATGCTAATGCATTAATTGAGAGTATCGATACAGAAGCAGCTAAGGCAGTAGATACAATTGAAGCTGTTTATACTTATAAAGATGTGCCTCAGAAACGTTTTACTATGGCTGGCCAGACTTATCCAGAACCAAGCCCTTATGATCGTTTGATCTTAGATCAGAGAGTAAGATTTGTAGGTGATCCAGTTGCGATTGTTGCTGGTTATGATGAAAAGAAAGTGGATGAAGCATTAAAGCTTATTAAAGTAAAATATCAGGTAGAAGAAGCGGTATTAGACTTTAGAACTGCTAAAGATAATCCTATTCTTGTACATCCTGAAGATAACTGGAAAGCATTATGTCCTGTAGGGGCTGATAATAAGCGTAACTTAGTAGCATCTGCAGATGAAACACATGGTGATCTAGAAGAAGTATTTAAATCATGTGATCATGTAATTGAACGTACTTATCATGTTCCTGCAGTCAATCAGGCGATGATGGAAACATTCAGAACTTATTGTGAAATTGATACTTATGGTCGTTTACATGTCATTAGTTCTACACAGATTGTCTTCCATGCACGTCGTATTCTTGCGAATGCTTTAGATATTCCTAAATCTCAGATTCGTGTTGAAAAGCCTCGTATTGGTGGTGGCTTTGGTGCAAAGCAGTCACTTGTAACTGAAATCTATCCTGCATTTGTTACATGGATGACTAAGAAACCATCTAAACTTATTTATACACGTACTGAATCTCAGATTGCGGGTAGTCCACGTCATGAAATGGAAGTCACTACTAAAGTTGGTGCTATGAATGATGGTACTATTCGTGCCATTGATTTATATACATTATCTAACTCTGGTGCTTTTGGTGAACATGGTCCTACAACTGTAGGTTTATCAGGTCATAAGTCTATTCCTCTTTATACAAATAATCTAGAAGCATTCCGCTTCCATTATGATGTTGTTTATACAAATAGATTATCTTCTGGTGCATATCGTGGATATGGTGCGACTCAGGGTATTTATGCATTAGAAACATGTGTTAATGAATTAGCTGATATTTTACATATGGATCCAGTAGAAATCAGAGAAAAGAACATGGTACGTCAGGGTCAGAAGATGGATGCCTACTATGGTGAAATTGCTGATAGCTGTGCATTAGATAAATGTATGGAACGTGCTAAGAAAGAATTTGACTGGGAAAAACGTAAGACACCTACTGTAATGCCTGATGGTCGTATCAAGGCAGCAGGTGTTGCAATGGCAATGCAGGGATCAGGTATCTCTGGTGTCGATGTTGGATCTGCTACATTAAAGTTAAATGATGATGGTTCTTATATGTTAAGCATTGGTGCTGCAGATATGGGTACTGGATGTGATACTATTCTTGCCCAGATGGCTGCAGAAGAATTAGAATGTGATGTAGACAATATTGTTGTCTTTGGTGCAGATACTGATGCTTCTCCATATGATTCTGGTTCTTATGCTTCTAGTACAACTTATGTTACTGGTATGGCTGTAAGAAAAGCAAGTGAAGAACTCAAAGAGAACATGATGAAGATTGCTGCCAATAAGTGGGAATGTGATCCTGAATCATTAGTATTTACTGGCAATACAATTGATAATCCAGCTACAAATGAATCATTTACACATATGGATATCGCTACATTCTCTCAGTGTGGAAATACTGTCCCTATCCAGGTAACATGCACTCATTCATCTAAAATTTCTCCACCACCATATATGGTAGGTATGGCAGAAATTGCGTTAGATAAAGAAACTGGTTCTGTAGAAATATTAGATTATGTAGCCGTTGTAGACTGTGGTACTGTCGTGAATACAAACTTAGCCACTGTACAGACTGAAGGTGGTCTTGTTCAGGGTATTGGTATGGCATTATCTGAAAGCATTACTTATTCACCTAAGGGTGCCTTAACAGAAAATAACTTCATGACTTACAAGATTCCTACAAGACTTGATATGGGTCATTTACGTGTTTATTTTGAAAGCAGTTATGAAAAGACAGGTCCATTTGGTGCAAAGTCTATTGGTGAATGTGTCATCAATACACCAGCCCCAGCCTTATGTGCTGCCATCCACAGTGCATGTGGTGCATGGGTGAGAGATCTTCCAATGACACCTGAAAAGATTGTCATGGCTATTGATGAATAAAACATATATTATATATCTTGCATCAGGAAATAGCAGACGTTTTAAAGGAAACAAACTGCTGTTTCCTTTTCAAAATAAACCACTCTATCAACATGCATTAGATCTCATATTAAAGAAATATGATCATGTGATTGTCGTTTCACAATATGATGAGATTCTACAATATGCGGCTCAAAGAGGCGCTACCAGCATTTTATGTTTAGAGAGTATTCATGGTCTCTCTTATTCTATTAAGGCGGCTGTGAACTATTTAAATACGTTAGAGAAGCCATTTAGAATGATTTTCATGGTTGCTGATCAGCCTTATATTTCTATGAATACTATAGATAAACTGATGCATACAAAGCATAAACTTGCCAGTTGTGCTTATAAAGAAAAAGCAGGCAACCCAACTCTATTTGATAGTTCTTATATTCCTGAGTTACTTCTATTAAAAGAAGACCAAGGTGGAAGAAAGGTATTAAATAAGCATCCTGATGAAGTAGAATATATACAAGTAGAGAATGTAAAAGAACTCTATGATATAGATTATCAAGAAGACCTGAAGCAACTACAATAGTTGCTTTTTTATTTCATCAAAAAAGCCCCTCTTTCGAGAGACTTAAGTGTTACATATGTTTCTTTGCAAAGTTCCAAGTATCTCTGCACATATCTTCTAGTGTCTTTTCAGCGACCCATCCTAACTGTTCTTTTGCACGAGTAGGATCTGCATAACATGTTGCGATATCACCGGCACGTCTTGGCTTGATTTCATAAGGTACTTTTACACCATTTACCTTTTCAAAAGCCTTAACGATTTCTAATACACTATATCCTTTACCTGTTCCTAGGTTACAGATATGAACACCTGGTGTTGCATATTTTTCAATCGCAAGAACATGACCCTTAGCTAAATCTACAACATGGATATAGTCACGTACACCTGTTCCATCTGGTGTATCATAATCATCACCAAATACACCTAAGCAAGGAAGTTCACCAGTTGCCACCTTCATGATATAAGGCATAAGATTGTTAGGAATTCCCTTTGGATCTTCTCCTAATAATCCTGATTCATGGGCACCAATTGGGTTGAAGTAACGAAGAAGTGTAACAGACATTTCTGGTACAGCATGCTGTACATCTGTTAGGATTCTTTCCATCATAGCCTTTGTAGAACCATATGGGTTTGTAGTCTGTCCTAATTCACAGTCTTCAGTTAATGGAACAACCTTTGGATCACCATATACTGTAGCACTTGAAGAGAATACAATTGAAGGGACATGATACTTCTTCATAAGCTTAGCAACAATAAGAGTTGTCATTAAGTTATTTGTATAATATTCAATAGGTTTTACTACTGATTCACCTACTGCCTTGAAGGCTGCACAGTGAATGACTGCATCCAATTTATTTTCCTTGAATACTTCTTCTGTCTTATCTTCATCTAAAACGTTGAATTCATAGAACTTTACTTTCTTACCAGTAATTTTATGAATTGCATCTAAGGCTTCTGGTTTTGAATTTGAGAAGTCATCGATGACTACAACATCATGTCCGCTCTGTAGTAATTCTACACAGACATGACTACCAATATAACCTGCACCACCTGTAACTAATACGTTCATATTATTCCTCCATAACTTTGCAGCCACCTAATTTTCTTACCTTAAGTACATGACAGCTGCCTTCGCCAAATAATTTCTCTATCTGACTCTTATATTCTACAACGAAATCATTCTCAACGAAAGCCTGAATTGTACCAGCAAAGCCTCCACCGTGCACTCTAGCAACCCCATGGTCGCCTAATACGATTTCACTTAATGCTAGACCTGCAGAAACTGCCTGATGCTTATAATCAAAATCTGCATAAACATTCTGTAAGAACTTATAGCTTGAGTTACCAGATTCATTGATTAACTTCTTGAATAAGTCAAAGTCATCATTGTTTAATGCTTCTACAATCTGAGGTACTCTAGCATTTTCCCTGAAGAAATGAATAGCTCTTAGAATTTCTCTATCATTCTTAACGGCTGCTCTGACATCAGCAAGATGATCAAAGAATTCCTTTTCATCTACTTCTCTTAAGAATTCCTTACCAAAGTAATGAGCAACATCCTTCATTTCAGTGGGGATAGCACCATAAGCATCTGTTAAATCTGCATGGCTTCCCTTTGTATCAACGATACATAAGCTATGATCATATTTAGAGAAGTCTACATCCACATGATTCACAACAGGATGTTCTGTATCCTTGAAATCGATAGAGATAAGTCCACCAACGGCACATGCACACTGGTCCATTAATCCACAAGGCTTACCAAAATAGACATTTTCAGCATACTGTCCTACTTTTGCGATAGTGACCATATCGATGCTCATATCGTTATATAAGCCATCAATGATTGTACCGATGATTGTTTCAAAAGCAGCTGAGCTAGATAAACCAGCACCTACTAATACATCACTTGTAATGAATGCCTTGAAACCACCGATATTGTAGCCAAGTTCTTCAAGTTTAGAGACAACACCTCTGATTAGTCCTTCTGAAGTTCCTTCTTCTTCATCCTTCTTATCTAGATCATTTAAATAGATTGGCTTAATATTAAAGCTATCAGATACAACATTGATTACATCATCCTGTCTAGCGACTACACCAATCGCATCTAGATTGATAGAACCGGCTAGTACACAACCATGCTGATGGTCTGTATGGTTACCTGAGATTTCACTTCTACCTGCAGCACTATAGATGCTGACATTTTCATCACCATAAAGTTCAATGAACTTATCTAATGCATTGGCATATCTATCTTTCTGATAATTGACTAAGCTACTATCTTCATATAAGTCTTCTAATAATTGATTATGTTTATTTGATTTAAATTCTTCTCTTACTACACTTGCCTTCATGTTTTATCCTCCATAATAAAAGCCATCCCTGGTGGATGGCTCTTTCTTAAATCTCTTTAAAAGTATCAATCACTTTTGTTACGCCAGGTAACTTCTGATATTCATCTTTTTTATTTGCAGAATCGATTACGATTATATTTCTACATCCTGCTTTATAGGCATTTTCAATACCACTTAGGGAGTCTTCGATGATTAAGCAATCACTTACTTCTAGTCCTAAAATATGTGCTGCTTTCTTGAACATCATGATTTTATTCTCATAAGTTCCATCATCATATACAATATCATCAGGATTGATCCAATGATCAAGATGGAATGATTCTACAAAGAAATCAATATTTGGTTTAATGGATGCACTTGCGATAGTAAATGGAATGTTGTTGTTTTTAAGTTTATCAAAGAATTCTGTTGCTCCAGCAACTAAATGGAATGTTTCTTTATCTTCCTTACAGAACTCACGATAGTATTGTTCTTTAAGTAAAGAATATTTCTGTTTCTGTTCTTCTGTACACTGATCATTAAATAAGTATTCTATGATCTTATTATTAGGAACACCATTGAAATGTTCATGTAGCTCTTCTTCGCTGATTCCATGATGTCTTATTTCCTCGGAAATCTTTCCCCAGGCTAATACATGCTTTGGGTTGTCAAAGAACAATGTTCCATTAAAATCAAATATAACTCCTTTATAAGAATTCATAACTACACCTCTTTCGTTTCTGATACTCTCTTATACCAATAAGCACTTGCTTTTGGATAACGTTTCTGTGTTTCATAGTCTACATAGAATAAACCATAACGTTTATTATAACCATTAGTCCATGAGAACATATCCATGAGAGACCATACAAAATAGCCTTTTACATTTACACCTGCTTCAACTGCTTTAAGTGCATACTGTAGATGTTTCTTGATGTAATCAATTCTTGGAGCATCATCAATGACACCATCTACAAATTCGTCTTTATAACCCATACCATTTTCTGTAATATAGATACACTTGTAGTTTGGATACTGCTGACGAATACGCACTAACATATCAAACATACTTTCTGGATGAATTAACCAGTCCCAGTCAGTTCTAGGAATACCTTCTTTTTCCATTCTACGTCCTACATTCTTTAAACAGAAACGTGAAGTACCCTTTTCACCAGTTCCATTATGATGGATATCATTCTCACCATCATAGTACTGAATGAAACGTGACTGGTAATAGTTCATACCCATATAGTCAATTAAGATTGCTGCTTTCTTCATGACTTCAAAGTCTTCATCTCTTAAATCTAGTTGACCATTATTGATTGCCACTAAACGATCTACAATTTCCATTGTTTCAGTAGAGTAATATCCTTTGAATGTTGCATCTAATAAGAACTGGTTCTGTAATACATCTTCGTTCTTTGCAGCCTGGATATCATCTAAACTATTTTCATCATAAGGATACTTATATTCTAATGACTGTACGCAGCCAATCTGTCCTTTATATCCTGCTTCTTTATAAGCAACAACAGCTTTCGCATGAGCAAGCATCATATTATGCATGATCTGGAATGCTTTTGTCATATTATATTTTTCACCATTAGGGAATGTTCCTTCAATATAAGTGTTTGTAGCTACTGCCCAGATTTCATTGAAAGTAAACCAATATTTAACTTCATCCTTATATTCTTCAAAACAGAATTTTGCATAGTCTACAAATGCATCCACTGTTTCTCTATTTAAGAAATCACCCTTCTGATATAAAGTATCCGGTGTATCAAAGTGATGTAAAGTGATAAATGGTTCTACATTATTCTTATGACATTCCTGAAATACTCTATGATAGAAATCAATACCTTCCTGATTGATTTTTCCTGTACCATCAGGGAAGATACGTGCCCATGAAATTGAGATACGAATTCCATTAATACCAAACATTTTACATAGTTTTAAGTCTTGTCCATACTGGTGGTAGAAATCACTGGCAGGATCTGCCTTGAAGCGACCCTGCTTTGCAAGAAAGTCGTCCCAAGACACTTTACCTTTACCATATTCTAATGTACTACCTTCACACTGATAAGCAGCTGTAGCGCCACCAAAGATAAAATCATCAGAGAATTTCATGTACTTAACCTTCCTTTTCCTGTTCAACGATAAATTCAACAGCACCCTTAGGATCACGAGTTAACTGAATATATTGAGCACCCTTAGTTGCAATGACTTTAGTACCTTCTTTCGCATCCTGTTTTACTTCTTCTAAATGAGCCTGTACCTGTGGAGATAAGACAACAACATCATAGTTCTTTAAGATATCATAGTGATTACCATAAGCACTTGCAGTGGCATCTACTGGTAAACCAGTTTCTTTAGCCCCTTCTTTAACAGCATTCGCAAACATAGCACTTGTACCAGCACCTACACATAATACTAATACATTGATTTTCTTATCTAATTGAAGAGGTTCATTTGTTTCAGTTTCTTCTTCTTTAACCTGTTCTTCTAATGCTTCTAAAGCTTCTTTCTGTTTTTCTTCTTCTAATAATGAAGCATCATATGCTTTAACGAATGGTAAGTAAATAATACCATCTACTACGATTAATAATACAGCAAGTAATACAGCTAAGAAACTAATACCTGTACCTAAAATCAAACCAATTGGAGCAGGAGTAGCCCAAGGTAATACATAAATGAATGAGTTCATCTTTAATACATCAACGAAGAACTTGAATAATGATACGTTCACCATTGGTGCAAGTAAGAATGGAACAAAGAAATATGGGTTTAATACGATTGGAGTCGCAAATAATAATGGTTCATTAACTGCGAAACATACTGGAATGAAAGTTGTTTTACCAACAGCTTTTAACTGTTTAGATCTAGCAAATAACATAAATAAGAATGGAACAACTAGAGTAGCACCTGTACCACCCATTGTACCTACGAAGTTACCTAAACCTACTGTTAATACATTTGCAGCCTGATGTCCTGCTTTAAATAATACTAAGTTTGCATCTACGTTTGCGTAGATGATTGCAGCGATAGCTGGTTCAACAATACTTGGACCATGTACACCAACGAACCAGAACATTGCCATTGCACCCCAGATAATACAGATTCCTAAATAACCATCTGCAGCTGTGAATAATGGCTGTAATAATGTGATGATTGCTTCTGCAAAAGTATAACCAAATAAATTACGAACAATTAAATCAATAATAACACATACCAATACTGAGAAAGAGAATGGGAACACATCTCTGAACATCTGAGAGATTGTACCTGGCACTTCTTTTGGCATATGAATAGTGACATCTTTTTCAACACAGAACTTATACATCTTAACTGTGATGAATGCAGCGATGAATGAAGCAAGTAAACCTTTAGTACCTAAATAAGTAGTAGAGATACCAAGCTTTACATCACTGACTGCTAACATAAAGAAACCACAAATACTTGCAAGCATAACTGAAGTTGTGTTGATTACTTTACCTTCTGGTAAACGACGATTCATGCTTTCAGCTAAGCACTTTGCAGTTGTTGCTGATACTAGTAAACCAACAATACCCATTGAATAGTTATAGACTTTCCATAACCATGTTGAGACATCTGCTGGTAACTTAATTCCAAAGATTTCTGGAATTGAAGCAGCTAAGATAAATACACTTGAGAATAAGATGGCTGGCATTGCTGTTAAGAAGCCATCACGTACAGCACCTAAATAAATATTTTGAGCAATTTTATCGAAAAATGGTTTACCCTTTTCGATTTTCTTAATGACAGCGTCTAACATTATTTTGTTCCCCTCTCTCTATATAAAGTAATAAAGTCCTCAATAACATCTCTTAATAATATTGTTGTCATTAAATGATCCTGACCATGAATGAAGATAAATCCCATTTCCATATCCTCACCACGTGCTTCCTGCTGAAGAATAGTTGTCTGAGACTGATGTGCTAAATTAATGTTTGCATCTGCATCCTTTAACTTTTCTTCTACATTATCAAAATTACCTGCACGCATTTCTTTTAATAATTCTAATAAAGTACTTCTTGCATCTCCTGAGTAAGCTACGATTTCAAAGCCTACCATACTTAATTCATCTTTAGTCATTGTGTCAATCTCCTTTTTTCTAATTAACGAATCGGCCTCTTTCGTTTACAAGCACATTGTAATCGCATTCACACCATTTGTCAACAAAAATAAACATTATAAAACATTTAATTAAACAATTACAAACAATCATGTTAAAATATATACGTAATCAATTTATAAATGTTCGTTTTTGTTTGATTTGTGTTGATTAGGAAAATCTTGAATGATATACTGACACTGACAAGGAGAGTGAAAACATGTTAAAGAAAGAACGTCTTGTAAGAATTACGCAGATGGTCAATCAAAAAGGAATCATATCAATCAATGAAATCATGGAACAATTAGAAGTCTCTGATATGACTGCAAGAAGAGATTTAGATGAATTAGAGAAATCTGGTAAGTTATTAAGAGTGCATGGTGGTGCACAGAGTTTATCTTTTAGTATGGATCATGAACGTTCTCATTTAGAGAAGTCTTCTGTACAGATAGAAGAAAAAACAAGAATTGCGCATAAAGCAGCAAGTCTTATTCAAGAAGGAGAAACTATATTCTTAGGTCCTGGTACTACTATTCAGTTATTAGCTGAGCAGTTATGTGGTCGTAATATTAGAGTAGTTACGAATTCTCTCGCCGTATTTAATATCTTGAGTGGTCATACTCCTACTGATGTAATGTTAACAGGTGGAGAATATCGTAGTAATACAAATACCTTTGTAGGTCCAATCACAAATATGGTATTAAGTAAATTAAGATATACAAAAGCCTTTATTGGGTGTAATGGTATCTTTAATAGTGGTATTACAACTTATTCATTAGAAGAAGGAGAATCACAAGGAATACCTTTAGATAATGCGAAGAATAGATATTTACTTGTAGATTCCACTAAGTTTAATCGTTCTGACTTTTATATCTTCTATGATCTCTTTAATTTTGATGCAGTCATTACTGATAATGAGATTGATCCTGATGTATTAAAACATTATAAAGAATTTACAACTATTGTAACGGTATAAGGAGAACTCACTATGAAAAAGACTGGAATCTGTCCAAAATGTAATCACGATAAAATTATTATTATTAAAGATCAGCTCCATGAAAATGGTGGTGGTAATATTTCTCAAATAACGAATCATATTAATAAGCCTTCGCAAGTTTTCGCTATATTCAAAGAGGGAAATACCGCAAAGAAGACTTTCTATATTTGTGAGAATTGTGGTTATATTGAAGAATACTTAGACAAGGAAGAAATCAAGAAATTGCTTAATTATAAACCTATTGGTAGTAAGATAAAGGATATCTTCAAATAATTATACAAGCCATGCGATATCGCATGGCTTTTTAGATATAAAAAAATCAGAAGACAGCATCTGTCTTCTGACTGTTGTTACTCAGGCTTTTTAGGATCCTTAAGTGATTCTGATAAAGTTGTAAGTGTACCAGCTAATCCTGCCAAGTCATTAGGTACAATAATCTTCGTAGCTTGTCCATCAGCTAAGTTCTTTAATGCTTTTAATCCTTCTAACTGGATATAAGCAGATTCAGGATTTGCTTCATTAATATACTGAATAGCTTTAGCTTGTGCTTCATAAACAAGTCTTAATGCTTCAGCCTGACCTTCAGCTTTCGCAATCTGTGCTTCTTTTTCAGCTGTTGCACGTAATACAAGTGATTCCTTATCCCCTTCTGCATTTAAGATTGCAGCCTGTTTTTTACCTTCAGCAACTAAGATAGATTCACGTCTTTCACGTTCTGCACGCATCTGTTTTTCCATTGCTTCCTGAATATCTTTTGGTGGAAGAATGTTTTTAACTTCTACTCTTGTTACCTTGATACCCCATGGATCAGTGGCATCATCAAGAATAGATCTCATCTTAGAGTTAATGATATCTCTTGATGTTAAAGTATCATCTAATTCAAGTTCACCAATGATATTTCTTAATGTAGTAGCAGTTAATGTTTCAATCGCATTAATTGGTCTTACTACACCATAAGTAAATAACTTAGGATCTGTGATAGAGAAATAGACAACTGTATCAATCTGCATTGTAACGTTATCTTTAGTAATAACTGGCTGTGGAGCGAAGTCCATAACCTGTTCCTTTAATGATACACGATTAGATACACGATCAATTAAAGGAATAAGAATATGTAAACCTACATTTAATGTTCGGTCATATGCACCAATTCTTTCTACTACATAAGCATATGACTGTGGAACAATCTTTACTGTACTGAAAATAAGAATAACAACAATTGCGATTAATAAAATCATTAAAATAAATCCTAACATCTTAGTTCTCCTCCTTTTTAACAACTAGATGTGCACCTTCAATTGCGACAACTTCCCCATATTCTCCTTCTTCTAAAGTTAAATTATGAAGTGAGGATGCTGACCAAATCTGATTTTTAATTCTTACTTCACCCATATGATCTGCATCGATTCTCTTAATAACGAGAGCATGCGTTCCTATGAGTGCATCATTATTCGTATGTATTATATTGCCCTTCAGACTTTTTACAGCCATAGGACGTGCCACTATTGCGCATATAACTGATACCACAAGAAATATAGCGACCTGTATTGGAACCGATACATTTAATAAGCAGGCAATTAATGCCACAAAAGCACCAATCACAAACCAGACACTCACTAATGATACTGTGAGTATTTCTACTACAATACACGCAACCATAACACCTGACCACACTACCAAACTATCCATTTAGTTTTCCCTCCTTGTAGTCAACAATGAGAACTTCATGAACAATGTCATATGTTCCTTTAAACTTAAAGACATTCTTTTCATTGAAATCGAGAGGAATCAAATCGGCAAGTTCTTTAATAAATGGTTTATTTGTGATTCTTCCATAGGACTTACCTCTTGATATCTTATGAAGCTGGTCCTGTGGATAGATTCCGTCATTGATAGCTTGCTTTCCCACGGGTTTGATACCGATACAATGATTGTCATAATCAATACCTAATAGAACATAATTCACATTTTCAAAATGCATACATGCTGTCGTATTCAATGTAATATTTGTTTCATAAATGGAGACGACAGATGCATTCAGTTCGTTTGTATTCCAGACAAAGTTCATGTTTATCACCTCCAATATCATTATATTATTTTTATTATTTTTATTCAACAGAAACCGTATAACAAAAAAACTCTAACAATAAGATAATATTTCTACCATCTTGAACGTTAGAGTTTCAAAAGTATTATTTCTTATTTATGTAAATGAGTTTATCTATTATTTTTAAAATACATAGAATATATAGAATCAATAGATACTGTTTTTTTAGAACGAAATAAATAAAAGAAGCCACAAATAAAACAAGCATTGGATATCTTAATCTACCTTTATTTATACATAGATATACATATCCTTTTTTATTAATCTTCTTCTGAAGGTAAAAATCAATCAATATTAATAATAAAATAAAAAAAATGTCTAACAAGGACCCTTGCATAGTCTATACTCATCCTATTCTTTCATAATAACTAACATTTTCTTATAGCTAATGTTAATAACAAAGTTATAAAATCAATTACTAATAATAGTATAATCTATTATGTTATTTATACACAAGATATCTGTGTAAAACAAAAAACTTCTGTTTTTACACAGAAGTTAAAAGAGTCTCTTTAATTCTTTTGCCACACCATCATGCAATACATCTTCACAGATGATTGATGCATGATGATAAATCATAGGGATTGCATTCTTCATAGCGATTGGATGCCCCACTGTTTTAAACATTTCTAAATCATTGGCTCCATCACCAAAACAATAGCTATCATCAACATCTAATCCATAATAGTGAAGCATTGTTTCAATACCGTGACCTTTAGAAGTATCTATATTAGATACTTCAATGTTTAAACTATCATCATGTTTTTCATAAAAGAAAGCCCCCAGTCTTTCAATAAGCCCTACGCTATCTTCTTTTTTATTATATCTGATTTCTAATTTAATTGTCTTCTTTAGTACTTCATCTAAATCATAATCATTGCATAAAGAATCCATATCAATATTACACCAAGCATAGAATTCATACATATGTGGTGATTCCTTCTTTAAATAACAGCGATCAGTTGTAAGAAGTACATATTCATAACCTTGTGATTCTACATATCCAATTAGTTTCTTTGTTTCTTCATAAGGTAAAGTCAAAGAATCTATTGTTTTTCCTTCAGTTACAATATGTGCTCCATTAGCTAATACAAAGCCATCAAAACCAATGGATTTCACTTCTTTAGAAATAAATCCAGTTGGTCTACCGCTTGCGATAAAGCATTTATGACCTAATTTTTGTACTCTATGAATTTCATCAATAGTGTTCTGACTAATACCAATCTCTGGATGGTAGATAGTACCATCAATATCAAAAAATATCGCTTTCATTATTACCTCCAAAAAAAGAGATAGCGCGAACGCTATCTCTTACTGTAAGTATGTAGTGTTTTCTAACATGACACCGCAGCCTTCAGCAACACAATCAAGTGGTGTATCAGCTACGAATACAGGAACCTTTAATCCCTGTTCAAGGAACTTGTCTAAATTCTTTAATAAAGCTCCTCCACCTGTTAAGAAGATACCCTTGTTTACGATATCTGCAGATAATTCAGGTGGTGTCTGTTCAAGAACCTGCTTAGCAGCAATTAAGATTGTTTCACAAACTTCACCTAAAGCAGAAACTGTTTCAGATTCATTCATCTGGATAGTCTTTGGAAGACCAGTAACTAAGTCTCTACCACGAACATCCATAACTGTTTCTTCATCAGGTTCAAATGCGCAGCCGATCTGTTTCTTAACTTCTTCAGCTGTAGCATCACCAATTAATAACTTATATTTATCTTTAACGTACTTAATGATTTCCTGATCCATCTTGTCACCAGCAATCTTTAATGACTGAGATGTAACGATATCACCTAATGAAAGTACAGCAACGTCTGTAGTTCCACCACCGATATCAATAACCATATTTCCAGATGGTTTAGAAATATCAAGACCAGCACCAATAGCAGCTACTTTTGGTTCTTCTTCGATATATACCTTCTTAGCACCACATCTTAAAGCAACATCCTGGATGGCACTCTTTTCGATTGAAGTGATGTTAGATGGACAACAAATCAAGATTGTTGGTCTAGCAAAAATTCCTTTTAAGTTAAGTTTATTGATAAAGTGTGTTAGTAAGATTTCAGTAGTCTGGAAATCAGCAATAACACCATCTTTTAAAGGACGGATTGCTTTTAATTTTCCAGGAGTCTTTCCAAGCATTTCTCTTGCTTCTTCACCAACAGCAACAGGTCTATTTGTTTCTACATTAATAGTAACAACACTTGGCTCATTAACTACAATTCCTTCTCCTTTAGCATAGATAAGGATATTTGCAGTACCAAGGTCAATACCAATTTCTTTTGATAAGCTCATACCTTTTTCCTCCTTGTAAGCATTTCTATTTTATCATTTTATTCATATTATTCAAGTCAATTAATTAAAAAATATTGGCTTTAAATCAATAAAAACTTAATGTCCCAAAATTAAGTATAAATTGTGCAAATAAGTATCCGAGCGCTACACTCGCAACAATATAGATGACATAAAACTGACCGATTCTGCCCTTTCTTAAGAAGCGTTCAAAATCAAAAGCCTGCAATCCATACATAGCTAACAAAACAGAAATAATATAGATTATAATATTAACAGTACGATACAACATAACATCCTCCTTTGATACCATTTAACCATTTCAACAATTAAAATACAACTATTTGATATTTTAAATAATTTCTTGTACAATTTTATATGAGGTGATTGGTATGCATGTACGCACATCAGAAATTAAAGATCTAAGTCGTGTGATGGATCTTATTAATCAGGCAAAAGAATATTTTAAAGATAATGATATCAACCAATGGCAAAAAGGATATCCTGATATCAATACAATTCTAGATGACATTTTGTTAGGTAACGGTTATGTTCTTTCTAAACACTCCCATATATATGGCACTATGCATTTTATTATAGGAATAGAACCTAGCTATGTAAAAATCTACAATGGTCATTGGCTTACTGATACTAGACAATATGGTATAATTCATCGTTTTGCGATTGATAATAATCATAAAGGAAATGGTTATGCAAAAAAATTATTGGATTATGCAGTCAACATATGTAAGCAGAGTGGTACCCCTTCTATTCGTTTAGATATTGAAAAGAATAATAAACCAATGAAAGAATTTGTATCAAAGAATGGATTTCAATATTGTGGTATTATTCGTTTGAAAAATGGTGAAGAAAGAGAAGCTTACGAAAGATTGATTTGAAACTGTTCGTAAACACAGTTTTCAGACTGTTGACAAACTAAATGTTAACAGTCTTTTCTTTTAAATTTGAAGAGTATATGATAATATAGTTACTGTCGTAAGTATCCACACTCCAATTAAGCAAAAATTGTGGCCTTACGGCCTTTTTCGTTTCCTGTCAATTATCGCCTGAAAATAGTATAATTAAGGTACTTAATCGTTGGATAAAAATATGGCAATGACTAATCGTGCAAACATTAAACGTGATGGACTTATCATGAGTACTTTAGATAACCTAGTACCACAGGATCATTTGGTTAGAACACTGGAAGCTACGATAGATTGGAAATTCATCTATCCATTAGTGAAATCACTCTACAGTAATTTCGGCAGACGTTCTATTGATCCTGTGGTACTTTTTAAAATGATCTTTATCAATTATACATTCGGCATCAACTCTATGAGAAAGACCTATGAAGAGATCAAGGTCAATATAGCTTATAGATGGTTTTTAGGTATCAGCATTTATGAGGATGTTCCAAACTATTCTACATGGTCTAAGAACTATCAGAGAAGATACAAGGATAGTGAAGTCTTTGACCAGATCTTTAATCATATCATCTGGCACGGCATTGATAATGGTTTTATTGATACTACTACTGTCTTTGGTGATGGCACACATAGAAAAGCTAATGCGAATTCTAGAAAAGCTACAGATAAGGAAGTAGAGATTGTAGCTAAGGCATATGAAAAAGAATTACTTGAAGAAATCAATGAACAAAGAGCAGAAAATGACAAGAAGTTATTTGAATCATTAGACAAGAAAGAATATGAAATTGAATTAAAATTTATCTTATGATAAACTGTTATTGTCATTTTTAAGAATGACTTTACTTTTTTCTTCTTGTATTTATAGTTATTAACTAGAAATATGAGGTCTTCCAAGCAAAAAGGGTAATGTTTCACGTGAAACATTACCCTTTTACTTTTTGTGATATTCTTCATACACAAGATTCTTATTTAATTTACGAATCTTTGCGACTTCTTTAATAGCATCCTTCTTAGACATGCCTTTTTCTACAAATTCATCAACATGTTCTGTGATTGTCTGGTCAAAAGTCTCTTCCTCATTTACTTCAGTACCACCTTCAACCACAATAACCATTTCACCCTTTAATTCATCTACTACTTCCAATACTTCAGAAATAGTACCTCTTAGAATTTCTTCATGCTTCTTAGTGATTTCTCTACATAACGCAATTTTTCTATCACCTAATACCTTCATCATACAGTCTAATGTCGCCTTAATTCTATGTGGGGCTTCATAGAATACGATCGTATAAGTGATATTTTTTAATTTTTCTAATTCTTTTGTCTTATTTTTATTTGTATGACTTAAGAAACCATAGAACATAAATGGCTGTGGCGCAATGCCAGAGACAACTAAAGCATCTAAACAGGCATTACATCCTGATAAAGGAACGACGTTATATCCTGCATCAATAGTTGCTAGCACCATTTCATACCCTGGATCACTAATCGCTGGATACCCCGCATCACTTACTAATGCAACTGACTCCCCTTCTTCTAATAATGATAGAAGTTTAGGAATCGCAACATGCAAATTATGTTCATGATGAGAAATGAGCTTAGCTTCCATATTAAAATGATTTAATAGTTTTACTGTATTACGTGTATCTTCTGCTGCAATATAGTTTACACTCTTCATCACATCAATACATCTTGGTGTCATTTCACTTAAATTACCAATTGGTGTTGGTACAAGATAAAGTGTCGCTTTCCCATTTTCAAAACTTTTTTGTCTATTTAACATTCATCTCACCTACTAACTGTTTAACTTCATCGGAATAGCTTCCATCTTCATTATGTGTATATAAAGGTGGTTCAATCTTTAGTCCAGTTTTGCCTAAGAATGCACCTTCTATCAAGAATGTATTGCATTCCTTTCCTTCTTTAGGATAGACAAAACGGATACGTTTAGGTTCTATTCTGTATTTCTTAAATAATTCAATTGTTTCAATAAAACGATCTGGACGATAGACCATTGAGAAACGACCATTCTGATCTAGAATTTTTGCAGCTGATGCAATAATACCTTCTAGATCTATTTTAATTTCATGACGTGCAATAG
Organism: Catenibacterium sp. GCM10023432; assembly: GCF_042651925.1. Lineage (NCBI taxonomy): Bacteria > Bacillati > Bacillota > Erysipelotrichia > Erysipelotrichales > Coprobacillaceae > Catenibacterium > Catenibacterium sp. GCM10023432. Next base: position 20,138 of record NZ_JBHSEB010000044.1, read on the forward strand.
TCATATAAGGACTTTCATTAATATGAGATTTCTCTCCCACTTTAAAGAAAGGCGGATTGCAGACAATGGCTTTGGTACGTGGGGCATACTTCACATAATCCTTAATATCATCATGAATAATTTCTACCTGATCTTCTACATGATTTAATTTCACATTTCTTTCCGCAATCTCTACAGCTTCCTTTTGAATTTCAACACCAATAATCTTCTTATGAGTGCGTTGCGTTAAGATTAATGGTATGGCTGCATTATTTGTCCCAAAATCTACGATTGTCTTCATATCCTTTGTGATTGCACAAAAGTTTGCCAATAAAACAGTATCCAGAGAAAAGGTAAACATATCTTTTCTCTGGATGATTTTCATATCATTATAACCAAGGAGATGATTAATTTCTTCGTTCATCTTTCTTTCCTTTTGGATTATTACCTTTGATAGTTCTTGGCTTCTGATTATTCTGTTTTGATTTATGCTGTTGTCTTGGCTTCTTTTGTTTTGGCTTTTCATGTTTCTTTTCTTTTTTAGGTGCTAATTCTTCTAAGATTTGTTTTTCCCTTTTAGGTGCAGGCTTCTTATCTACATCAGATAAAGGTATAAATAAAATACTGCCCTCATTATCAATCTTTACTAAGTCAGAAATAACGTTTAAACCAACAACCTTACACTGTTTATCTTCATAATGAATAAATGAACCAATCTTAGGAAATTTCTTTTTAACTTCCTTATACGCTTCATCTTCATACTTTAAGCAACATAATAAACGTCCACAAACACCTGAAATTTTATCAATATTGATTGCAAGCAACTGATTCTTAGCCATATTGATAGATACACCATCAAACTCACCTAAGAATGAGTTACAACATAGTGGTAAGCCGCAGTTTCCAATGCCTCCTACAATTTTAGCTTTATCTCTAGGTCCTACCTGTCTTAATTCAATACGACATTTAAAAACACTAGCAAGTTTCTTTAATAAATCCCTGAAGTCTACACGTTCATCAGATGTATACATAAAAATAACTTTAGATGCATCAAGTGTATATTCACAATTGATCAAATGCATATCAAGGTTTGTTTCCGCAATGATTTCTTTACAGATTTCATATGATTTTTGTGCCTTAATTTTATTGATATTATATACTTCAATGTCTGCTCTATTCGCAACACGTTTAATTCTCTTTAATTCGTTATCTAATTTAAATTCTGATAAGTCTGTAAGATCTGTAATGATTTCACCTAATTCTAATCCTCTTACAGTTTCTACTACTACTTTATCTCCCTTTTTAACATCTAAATCTGTGGAGAAGTAATAATATTTACCAGCGCTATTAAATCTAACAGCCGCTAATCTATCCATTTCATCAAACTCCCTTCAATACTTTATATACCATACCATCTAATAATAATGCAAGATTGACATTATTGTTGAGTCTTTCAGCATATTCTAATATGATTTCTATTTTCTGTAATATTTTACCATCTTCTGGCATCTTCTCAAAGAAATCTTTATGTTTCACAAACAATACAGGTATAGAATGTTTCACGTGAAACATATCTCTCATGCCTAACACAAGAAGATTTAAAAATAATGCATATGCTTCTTTATTCTTCTTATACTTCTTACCTAGATTGATCTGTAAATTGATCAATAAATCCGATGGTCTCATATATAAATCTTCAATAAAGTAGAATACATAATTCTTAATATCAAAATACAACTCACTATCCTTATACTCATTGCATTCTTCAATCGAATCAAACAGATGAGGAAGAACCATAGCATCTTCGTCATCCACCCCTTCATTCTTTAGTTTTAATTCTAAAGAATGCTTAGATTCAGGAAGCAATTTAATCACCTGACATCTAGATTGAATAGTAGGTAGTACTTTATTAATATTTTTTGTTGTAAGGATTGCATATACTTCTTCTACAGGTTCTTCTAAGAACTTTAATAAACTGTTCATTGCCTGAGTTGTCGCATTATCAATATTTTTAAGAATATAAACTTTTCCATTATTCTCTACACTTGATTTCACAAACTCTTCCTGAATATGATCAATATCCGATTTCTTAATAGAAGTCTCTTTACCATCACATACAATCATATCAGGATAAATACCTTCTTTAATTCGTATACAGTCATCACAAGTTTCACACGCTAGTGTATCTTCATGGCATATATAAGACTGGGCAATAAATGTCGCAATATCATCCGTATGATCCCCTATTAGAAGAAATGCATGAGTTTTTTTATTCTCTTTAAAACTCTTCTCTAAAATACGATAGAAAATAGGTTGTGTTTCTTTTAAGAATTCTTTCATAATCTATCCTTTACAATTTCATAAACCTGATGATATACTTCTTCAACTGGTAAAGAAGCATCTACTTTCACAATTCTATCTGGGAACTTATCACAAATCATCTGATATCCAACATACACTTTATGATGAAAATCCAATGATTCTAAATCTAATCTATTGACTTCTCTATCCCCTGTAATACGCTTTAAAGCGACTTCAGGTTTTACATCAAAGAAAATAGTTAAATCAGGAAGAATACCATCTGTCGCAAAAAGATTCATATTGTAGATATTATCTACGCCAATACCTCTCCCAATTCCCTGATAAACTAGAGAACTATCAATAAAACGATCGCATATCACGATACCATCTTCTTTTAATACAGGAAGTACTTTTTCTACAAGATGCTGTCTTCTGCTTGCTGCATAAAGTAAAGCTTCTGTCCTTGCATCCATCTTCGTATTGTTGACATCAGTAATCACATCTCTGATCTGTTCTGCAATATCTACACCACCAGGTTCTCTACTAAAAGTGATATTATATCCTTCTTCAATAAACTGTTTATGTAACATCTTTGCAATAGTCGTTTTACCACTGCCTTCTCCACCTTCAAAAGTAATAAATAAACTCATATCATACGCTCCTTCAAACATTAATATTATATGTGATTTACAATGTTTTTTCCATAATTAAAAAGAAGGTTATTCATTACCTTCTCTATACTTTCGATAATCAAAGATATCTTCTCTATTTAATACCTGTGACCATCTTGCTGATAACAGTTTCGCATATTTATAATCTTCTAATCCATAAGTTCCTAAAGAATAGGAATCATTTAATGTTCTTATTCACATGCTAATTCATTGAAAGCTTTCATCATTTTATACTCAATATAAAAGGGCTATAACAATACATTATAGCCCTCTTACTTAAACTTTCTTTCTACCCTCAAATGATTTTAATAATGTGAGTTCATCTGCATAATCAAGAGAACTTCCAATTGGTAAACCATGCGCAATACGTGTTGTATTAACACCTTTTTTATCTAATAGCTTTGCAAGGAAGAGCGCAGTTGTTTCCCCTTCTCTTGTCGCATTTGTCGCAATAATCACTTCTTTTGTATCAGGAGTAATACGATCAAATAAACTCATGATGTTCAAATCATCCATAGTCTTGCCATCCATAATAGAAATTGTACCACCTAATACATGATATAAACCATGGTACTCTTTCATCTTTTCCATCGCAAAGACATCCTTAGGAGATTCTACAACACATATTGTAGATTGATCTCTTTCGTGATCAGCACATATCTCACACTTATCACCTTCACTTAAATTACCACATATAGGACAAGTATGGACATTTTCTTTAAATAAAGTGAGTGCCTGTGAGAATCTTTTTACATCTTCTTCTGACATATCATAAATCGCATAAGCCATTCTTTCAGCACCTTTATTTCCAATACCTGGCAACATTTTAAAACATGTCATTAACTCTTCAAAACTCTTTGGATATTCCATATTACATAAAAGAAGATAAATCTAATCCACCAGTGAGGGATTTCATATTGTCTTCTTTCTCCTTTTCTACTTGACTAATTCCTTGATTAATCGCAATCATCATCAAGTCTTCTAACATATCTTTATCATCCATAAGATCCTGACTGATATGTAATTCAGTGATCTGATACTTACCATTGATTTTACCTGTAATCAAATTATTCTTACAAGAAAAACTAAAACTCTTGTTTTCTAATTCTTTTTGTTGATTTGAGGCAGTTTCACCCATTTTCTTTGCGGTTTCTAAAAGCGAATTGAAATCCATTTTTAATCCTCCTTAAATTCTACAATATCTTCACCAAACATATCTAAAGCATACTTCTGTGCATCATTCAAATCGACTCTTTTTAAATCATATCCATCAATATGTTTTAATGTGATTGGTCTCGCCTGAGGAAGCTGTTTGCTTCTTGCAAGCTGAATATAATGTTGTCTCATCTCTAACCATGCATCATGCTGCATCCCAATGAATTTATATTCATGTCCTAATACATCCTTAATTAAAGATGATAACTGTTTATAATTCTTATAATAGTTAGCCGCGTTCACATCAGGCATTAATTCAAACTCAATAATTAAACCATCTCTACAAGCAGCTACAGGATGTCCCTGTGATAACATACTTGCTGCTTTAGCTGTATTCATATTAGCCATATAACGTCGAATCACTGGCCACTTCTCCTGTACTTCATTTAAGATCTTACGATCTGCCTGTACAAGAATATTTAATATATCACTTTGATCTACTTCGATATTATCATCTGATACATATGTTTCTGGTTCTTCTTTCTTTTCATAATTGAATTGAGGTACTGGTTGTTCAGCCTTCTTTTCTAAGACTGGTTCTACTATCTCTTCTTCAATTGGTTCAAAGACAGGTTCTTCTATAATTTCTTCGATTGGTTCAACTTTTTCTTCTACCTTTACAGGTTCTTGTTTGACTGTTTCATCTTTGACAGGTGTATATTCAATCTTCTGACTTGGTGCATGTTCTTGATTACATAGTCTTAATAATGCAAGTTCAAAATAAATATGTGGATCAGTCGCTCTAATATACTTCTCACTTGCATCCATCAATATATCAATAAAGCTAAAACATTCATCACTTGTAATATAAGGCACGATGTTTTCTAAGTCTTTCTGTGTCATGACTGACATAATAGAAGCATCTTTTGTATTCCTATAAACAACTATGTCTTTTAATATATCAATCAAATCAAATGTCAATCTCTTAATATCGATACCACTCTTATCCATCTTATCTAATATCTTTAAAGACTCAGACATATTCTTAGATAATAAAACCTTCAATAAGTTTGTCTTATCATCCATGGATACAATACCATAAATAGTATGAATATCATTAATGCTTAAATGATCATCATTATAGGCAAGACATTGTTCAAGGATAGATAATGCATCTCTCATTCCACCATTCGCAAGTCTAGCAATTAATTCTAAAGATCCATCATCATATGTCTTATCTTCCTCTTTTAAGACATACTGCATTCTTTGTACCATTTCCTGGTCAGTAAGTCGTGTAAAATCAAATCTCTGACATCTAGAAATAATAGTAGGCAAGATTTTATGTGGTTCTGTCGTCGCAAGAATAAAGATGACATGTGCAGGTGGTTCTTCTAATGTCTTTAATAGTGCATTAAAAGCTCCAGGTGACATCATATGTACTTCATCGATGATGTAGACTTTATATTGTCCTTGTGTCGGTGCATATTTCACCTTATCAATCAGACTTCTTACTTCTTCTACCCCATTATTGCTGGCAGCATCTATTTCAATGACATCTGGATGTGTTCCATTTTCTATCTGTTTACAATTCTCACATTCACCACATGGTTTAGGATCCCCTGTACAATTAACTGCTTTAGCTAATAACTTTGCAACAGTTGTCTTCCCTGTTCCACGTGGACCACAAAATAAATATGCATGCGCAATCTTCTTTTCATCTATTGCATGCTTTAATGTAGTAATAATTGCTTCCTGTCCAGCTACATCTTTAAATGTCTGTGGACGGTATGTTCTATATAATGATTTATATGCCATCTTCATCAACTCCTTTCCTTATTATACATAAAAAAAGGTGCCTTAGCACCTTAATTATTATCACTTACTAACATCAATATATCGATAAGAATGTTGATGAAATCCATATAGAGCTGTAATGCACAAAGTAATGCCATACCTTGTAATGCTTCCTGAGGTACAATTTCATAAGCATATTCAATGCTTTTAAAGTCATGTAATGTAAGTCCAGTAAAAACTGCAAGATCAAGGAATACAACTAGATAATAAAGAGCTGGTGCTGAAATGAAAATCAATAAAATATACGCAATCATAAGAACTGGTAAAGCCATTAAACAGACTTTTCCTACGCCGATGAAATTATTATTAGTATGCTGTGTCACTGTATAGAGTAAACCAAAATAAACAGCTGTCACCGCAAAAGCAAGTACCGCTACACCTGGTACAACATAATTCAACCACATAGAAAGCACAATCCCATTAATTACTGAATAAGCAACATAGTATGTCTTAGCCTTCTCTATAGCCATATCTTTGACTGTTTTACTAAGCATTAGTACTAATCCTATTTCTATAATCGAACAAACAATCATAAAGATGAAATAAGACGCACCCAATATCAGTTCAAGATGTAAGAATGAGAATAGAAACGAAGTGATTGTAGTGATTCCTAATGCGACAGCCATCCATTTCATGATTGAACCAAAGAACTCACCATAACTCATCTTATTACTATAATAAGAATCCATAGTTTACTTGCTCCTTTTACGTTTAAAGAACTCTGATACTATTGTAGCACACTGTTCCTTTAAAATCCCCTGTTGTACATCAGGATGATGATTTACAGGATTATTCTCTATTAACTCTATAAAACCTGGCCATCTACTGACGTTCGTACCAATCACTAAACGACTCATACGACTTTCTATAATAGCCCCTGTACACATCATACATGGTTCTAATGTTACATACATTGTACAGCCATCTAAATGCCATAAATCAAGATACTCACTTGCTTGATTAATAGCTAATATTTCAGCATGTCCTGTAGCCTTCTTTAAGGTTTCCTTCTGGTTATGTGTACGTGCAATGATTTGTCCTTCATAGACAATAATGCATCCAATAGGTACTTCATCTTCACTCATTGCGATTTCTGCTTCTTTTAATGCTTCAGCCATATATTCTTCATCATTCATGCTATGACTCCTTTTTATATAAAAAAAGTGCCATTACACACAAACAGAGGCCCTTAATGCTGCTACCTTCCGGTCCTGACATGGTTCAGACATGTTTATTGTAATGGCAAAATTGATTATAACATAATTATTATAAAATGCAAGAAAAAGGAGATTTTACATCTCCTTTCACATTATTTTTTAGGAACTAGTTTTTCAGTACCACCCATGTATGGTCTTAATGCTTCTGGAATAGAAACAGTACCATCTTCATTTAAGTTATTTTCTAAGAACGCAATCAACATTCTAGGTGGTGCAACAACAGTATTATTTAAAGTATGTGCGTAATACTTACCATCTTTACCATTGATTCTGATATTTAATCTTCTAGCCTGTGCATCAGTTAAGTTAGAACAACTTCCTACTTCAAAATACTTCTTCTGTCTTGGAGACCAAGCTTCAACGTCTAATGACTTAGACTTTAAGTCTGCTAAGTCACCAGAACAACATTCAAGTGTTCTTACTGGAATATCTAAAGATCTAAATAAATCTACAGTATTATTCCATAACTTATCAAACCACATCTTAGATTCTTCTGGTTTACATACAACGATCATTTCCTGTTTTTCGAACTGATGAATTCTATAAACACCACGTTCTTCAATACCATGAGCACCCTTTTCTTTTCTGAAACATGGTGAATATGAAGTATAAGTATATGGTAATTTGTCTTCATCTAATAATTCACCAATGAACTTACCAATCATTGAATGTTCAGAAGTACCAATTAAGTATAGGTCTTCTCCTTCAATCTTATACATCATGGCATCCATTTCTTCAAATGACATAACACCATTAACAACATTACTTCTAATCATATATGGTGGTACACAATAAGTGAATCCACGGTTGATCATGAAGTCTCTTGCATAAGCTAATACTGCAGAATGTAATCTCGCAATATCACCCATTAAATAATAGAAACCATTACCTGCAACTCTACCTGCTGCATCTAGATCAATACCATCAAATGATTCCATAATATCTGTATGATATGGAACTTCATAATCAGGTACTACTGGATCACCATACTTAGTGATTTCTACGTTTTCGCTGTCATCTTTACCGATTGGTACAGTAGGATCTAAGAAGTTAGGAATCTTCATCATGACTTCTCTTAATTTATCTCCAGATTCTTTTTCAACTTCTTCTAATGACTTTAATTCTTCAGCCATTTCTCCAACTTTCTTCTTATTTTCAGCAGCTTCTTCTTTCTTCCCCTCACGCATGAACTGTCCAATTTCTTTAGACAATTTATTTCTCATACTACGAAGTTCAGATGCTCTTGTAATAGCAGCTCTATACTGTTTGTCTAATTCTAATGCTTCATCAACTAAAGGAAGCTTATGATCTTGAAACTTCTTTTTAATATTCTCCCTAACAGCTTCAGGATCTTCTCTTAATCTTGCGATATCAATCATATACAATCTCCTTGTTCATAGATTATTGTCATTATATACCATTATTCACTAATTATCTATAAAATCGGTAGAAAACTCCTACTTCTATCAAGTGGTAATAAATAAGTTTATTTTATAATCACATAAGTAATTTATGAGTAAAACATAGTATAAATAAATTGGAAACTTCTTTTCCTAAAACTATAGAAAGGAGCTAAAACATATGTATCTTACGGTAAAACAACAGGTAAAGCATCTGTCTAAGGAAGACTATCGTTCCATCAAGGAATTATGTCATATTGCGAAGAATCTCACTAATCAGGCAATCTATAACATCAGACAGCATTACTTTGCCCAAGGCAAGTATCTCAATTATGAGAAGAACTATGCACTTCTGAAGTCGTCTGATAACTATAGAACGCTTAATTCCAATATGGCACAGCAGATACTCAAGGAAGTAGATGGTTCATTTAAATCATTCTTCGGTCTACTTAAAAAAGCAAAGCAGGGAAAGCATGCACTTAAGGACTGCAGACTTCCACGCTATCTTCCAAAGGATGGATATACTACACTCATTATTGGAGATATAAGACTTAAGGGAAATAAACTAAAACTTCCATATTCGAATAGCTACAGAAAGACACATAATGCTGTAGAGATTGCTATTCCACCTATACTGCTTGATAAGAAAGTGAAGGAAATACGTATCATACCAAAGGCAGATGCCAGGTTCTTTGAAATTCAGTATATATATGAAGCTGAATGCATTCAAAGGAATCTCAATACAACAAATGCACTGGCATTAGATCTAGGTATCAATAATCTTGTCACTGGAGTATCAAGTAAAGGTGAAACATTCATCATCGATGGAAGAAGACTGAAGTCCATTAACCAGTTGTTCAATAAGGAGAATGCAAGATTACAGTCCATCAAGGATAAGCAGCATTTTGGAAAGAAGACAACCAACAGACAGAAGGCATTAGCACGCAAGCGCAACAATAGAATAAATGACTACATGAACAAGACTGCACGCAAAGTGATTGATTACTGTATCAATCATGATATTGGAACTCTTATTGTGGGCTATAATAAAACATTTCAGAAGGATTCCAACATAGGCAAAAGAAACAATCAGACTTTCGTCAATATTCCATATGGAAAGCTGAGAGACAAGCTTGAATATCTCTGTGAACTGAATGGCATCATACTTGTAATGCAGGAGGAATCCTACACCTCAAAGGCAAGCTTCTGGGATAAGGATGTCATACCAGTCTATAAGAGTGATGATACTAAAGAATACCATTTTAGTGGAAAGAGAATACATAGAGGTCAGTACAGAACGGCGAGTGGACAAGTTCTGAATGCAGATGTAAATGGTGCATTAAATATCATGCGTAAAAGTAGCGTTGTGGATGTAAATATCCTATACAGTAGAGGCGAAGTGGACACGCCTATAAGAATAAGGATTGCCTAGCTTATAGGTGGAAACTTAAATATCATACTTCTTAAATGGATGCGCAAACATCTAAAAAAAATCCGACTTAATTAAAATTAAGTCGGATTGGCTCACAAAGTTATCATGAAAGAAATAAGTGGCAATGTGACTAAAGAAAATGCAGTAGATACAAAAATAAGCTTAGAAGCGAATTCTGGGTTCTTATCATACTTATTTGCCAGCATTGCACATGTACTTGGTGCAGGCATCGCAGCCAATACTACTGAGACACCAATACCGATATGATCAAGTGCAGTCCATCTTAAACATAGATAAGTAATCACTGGAATCATAATTAAACGAATAAAAGAATAATAAATACATTCCTTATCCAATATCTCTCTAGGTTCTACATCACTTAATATACTTCCTATCACAATCATACTTAATGCGGTATTACATCCTCCTATAGAACTCATAGTTGTTGTCACAAAAGAAGGTAGTGTATACCCTAATGAATACATGATCATAAATACTATACCAAAATAAATCCCAATAAGACATGGATGTAAAGCAACTTTCTTCACCATTGTCTTAAAATCAGCTTTTGTATAATGGGACAAACCATAACTCCACATAAATATTCTTTGTGGTATTAAATAAATACAAGCATAAAGTAATCCCATATCACCATATAACCCTTGCGCAAATGGCATACCCATAAAACCTGCATTAGATACCATAGTCGCATACTGTAAGTTGATCTTCTTTGTTTCTTCCTGATTATTATAAGCAGTCTTATTAATAATAAAATAAAGCCCCTGTATACCAATAGAGACTAAAAATACAACAAGAGTCGTCTTCATAATACTTGGTGTGAGTTTAATTAAGAAACTCTTTGCAGTGGCCACAGGTAACACAAGGTTTAATACTAAATCAGTGACCTGTTTACGAGTCTGTTTATTAAATAATCCTAGTTTAGAAATAAGATAGCCTATTCCAACTAAAATAAATATTTCTACCTGTAAATCTAACATATAATAACTCCCCCTCTTTGAGGACTAATTATAGTATGAAAAAAAGAAGTTGTCATGTGACAACTTCTATTCTTCAGTCGTTTCTTCTTCCGATTCTTTATCTACCACTGTAATACTTGAAACAGAAGCACCTTCACCTACTTTAATAAGTCTTACACCCTGTGTAGCTCTTCCAGCACTCTTTACCTGTTCCATTGGTAATCTGATAATAATACCTTCATTCGTAATGATCATTAAGTCTTCATTGCCTTCTACAGCTTTAATGCTGACTAATTCACCATTCTTCTCAGTAATATTAACAGTCTTAACACCTTTACCACCACGTTTAGATAAACGATATTCTTCTAATGGTGACATCTTACCATAACCCTTTTCAGTTATGATTAAGATATTTTGTCCTTCAGTATTTGTAGTCACACCAATAATATGACTATCATCTACATTCATACCCTTAACACCACTTGCAGAACGTCCCATTGGTCTCACATCATTTTCATCAAAACGAATAGCCTTACCATTGGCGGCTGCAAGAAGAATTTCACTCTTACCATTAGTTAACTTAACATCAACTAATTCATCACCCTCACGTAATGTGAGTGCAAGTTTACCAGACTGTCTGATATTTTCGAATTCAGGTAATCCAGTTCTCTTTACTAAACCATCCTTAGTTACAAAGAATAAGAAATGTGATTCATCTACTTCAGAAGGTGTAATGGAGATCATAGTCTTTACCTGTTCATCCTTATCCATATTCAATAAGTTGATAATAGGAAGACCCTTTGCCTGTCTACCAAATTCAGGAATATTATATCCCTTCATTCGGTATACCTTACCAAAGTTAGTAAAGATCAATAAATCATCATGAGTAGACATATTCATTAATGAATCTACAACATCATCATTATTTGTACTCATACCCTTGATACCTTTACCACCTCTATTTTGAGCTTTATAAGTATCAATAGGCATACGTTTTACATAACCATTATTCGTTAAAGAAATAACTACATCTTCTTCAGGAATTAAATCTTCATCTTCAATATCAAATGAACCCTGAATGATTTCGGTTCTTCTCTTATCACCATACTTCGCTTTGATTTCAAGAAGTTCCTGATCAATAATCGCAATAATTCTTTCTTTATTCGCAAGAATATCTTTTAAATCTGCAATTGTTTCTAATAATGTATTTAATTCATTCTCAATCTTTTCTCTTTCCAATCCAGCTAGTCTTTGTAACTGCATTTCACGGATAGCCTTTGCCTGTCTTTCAGACATATCAAATTCATCCATTAATCTCTGCTGAATAATTTCTGTTGTACGAGAACTTCTAATTAAATTAATAATCGCATCAATCTGATCAATAGCACGCTTTAAACCATCTAAGATATGAGCACGATCTTCTGCCTTCTTTAAATCAAATAATGTTCTTCTACGAATAACATCTTCCTGATGTTCTAAGTAAACATTAATCATTTCTTTTAAAGACAATGTCTTAGGTTCACCATTCACTAAGGCAATATTGTTGACACCAAAAGTAGTCTGTAATGCAGTTAACTTATATAACTGATTTAAAATAACTTCTGGCTGTACATCTCTTCTTAACTCAATAACAATACGAATACCTTCACGGTCAGATTCATCTCTTAATTCTGTAATACCATCGATATTCTTTTCTTTGACATGAGCTGCAATCTTTTCAATTAAGCGTGCCTTATTGACCATATATGGTAGTTCAGTCACGATGATTGCTTTTTTATTGCTACCGATATCTTCAATATCAGTCTTTGCTCTCATAACAATAAGACCATTCCCTGTCTCATAGGCTTTCTTAATAGCCCCACGGCCTAAAATATAAGCACCTGTAGGGAAATCAGGGCCAGGGATATAATTATCCATCAACTCTGTAATTGTAATATCAGGGTTCTTAGAAACAGCGAGAATCGCATCAACCACTTCACCTAAGTTATGTGAAGGAATATTTGTTGCCATACCTACCGCAATACCAGTAGACCCATTAATCAATAAATTTGGAATACGAGAAGGAAGCACATTAGGTTCCTTTTCTTCACCATCATAGTTAGGGACAAAATCAACAGTATCCTTGTTGATATCTCTGACCATTTCCATCGCAATCTTAGACATTCTTGATTCTGTATAACGCATTGCGGCAGCGCCATCACCATCAATAGAACCAAAGTTACCATGTCCATCTACTAACATATATCTATATGAGAAATCCTGTGCCATACGTACAAGGGCTTCATAAATAGAACTATCACCATGTGGGTGATATTTCCCCATTACTTCCCCAACAATACGGGCAGACTTCTTATAAGGCTTATCACTATAACAGCCTAATTCATTCATACCATGAATAATACGTCGCTGTACTGGCTTTAATCCATCTTTCGCATCAGGAAGAGCTCTAGCCACAATAACACTCATCGCATATTCCATGAATGATTTCTTCATTTCACCTGTTAACTGTATATCTTTAATACCTCTTTGTTCCATGACTATCTCCTTCCTTAAATATCAAGATTTTCTACATACTTCGCATTTTCTCTAATGAAATCTCTTCTAGGTTCAACACGTTCACCCATCAACATATCAAATAGCTGATCAGCCTGCATTGCATCATCTAACTGAATTCTATTTAATACACGATTTTCAGGATTCATAGTTGTTTCCCATAGCTGTTCTGGATTCATTTCACCTAGCCCTTTATAACGCTGAATTGTATATTTCGCATTAGGACCAAGTTCTTCTTTTAGTTTATCTAACTCATAATCACTATATAAATAATGATCATCCTTACCATGTCTTAATAAATAAAGAGGTGGCTGAGCAGCATAAACATAACCATTCTCAATTAAAGGTTTTAAATAACGATATAAGAAAGTAAGCATTAAGATTCTAATATGACCACCATCGACATCGGCATCGGTCATGATGACAATCTTATGATAACGTAGTTTATTGATATCAAACTCATCACCAATACCAGTACCAAATGCTGTAATCATAGATCTAATTTCCGCATTACCAAGAATTCTTTCTAAACGTGCTTTTTCAACATTCAAGATCTTACCTCTTAAAGGAAGAATAGCCTGAATCTTTCTATCTCTACCAGATTTCGCACTACCTCCGGCAGAGTCCCCTTCGACGATGAATATTTCACATTCACTTGGATCCTTAGAAGAACAGTCTGCAAGCTTACCAGGAAGATTAGAGACATCTAAAGCTGTCTTTCTTCTAGTCATTTCTCTTGCACGCTTCGCTGCCATTCTTGCCTTAGAAGCCAATGTAACTTTATCCATGATAATCTTTGCAGTATCAGGATTTTCTAATAAGAACTTATCTAATGCATTCGCAAGAATAGTAGATACAATCTTTCTTACTTCTGCATTACCTAATTTAGTCTTTGTCTGTCCTTCATACTGAGGATCAGGATGCTTAACTGATACAATCGCAGTTAAACCTTCACGACAGTCATCACCACTTAAAGACTCATCTTTATCCTTTAAGAAGTTATGACCCTTTGCATAGTTATTAATAACACGTGTTAAAGCTAAACGGAACCCTTCTTCATGTGTTCCACCTTCGTGTGTATTGATATTATTACAGAATGAATAGATATTTGGCTGATAACCATCATTGTACTGCATAGCTATTTCCACGGAAATATCATTTATTGTATCTTCACAATCAATAATACGATCATGTAGTGGTGTCTTATTCTTATTTAAGAAAGCCACATACTCTCTTAAACCACCTTCATAATGATATTCATCTACTTTTGCAGGATCTAATCTTTCATCCTCCAATACAAGCTTTAAGCCTTTATTTAAGAAAGCAAGTTCTCTTAATCTCTGACTTAATACACCATAATCATAAACTGTTGTTTCAGTAAAGATTTCAGGATCTGCCTTAAAAATTACAGTTGTTCCTGTTTCTTCCTGATCACAATCTCCTACAACCTTTAAAGAACCAACAGGCGTTCCACCATTTTCAAAACGTTGATAGTAAATATGTCCTTCACGGTGAACATAAACTTCTAGCCATTCACTCAAGGCATTTACGACAGAGGCACCTACACCATGTAGACCACCAGAGACCTTATAGCCTCCTCCACCGAATTTACCACCGGCATGTAAAACAGTAAAAATAGTTTCAATTGTATTCTTACCTGTCTTCACATTCATACCAGTAGGCATACCACGACCATTATCAATGACCTTTACAACATCACCCGGTAATAATACAACTCTGATCTTATTACAGAAGCCTGCGAGTGCTTCATCGATAGAGTTATCCACTATTTCCCATACAAGATGATGTAAACCTCTTGCAGACGTTGTCCCGATATACATACCAGGTCTCTTTCTAACGGCTTCTAACCCTTCTAAGACTTGAATATCGGATTCATCATAATGCTCTACTTTTTCTTCCATTTACTTATCCTCCTTCAACGTTCCTTTCTCTATTCTTAAAACCAAAGCATCATCTAGTGAATGATGATAACCTAAATCAAAATGCGTTGTTGTAATGAATGTCTGTACTTTATGATCAATCAGATTCAAAAGCTTCATCTTTCTCTCTTCATCTAATTCACTCAATACATCATCTAACAACAAGACAGGATACTCACCTATCTGCATCTTCACTATTTCTACTAACGCAATCTTCATCGATAAGATGATAGAACGCTGCTGCCCCTGGGATGCAAACATACCTGCATCATTCTCATCTAAAAAGATTTTTAAATCATCCTTATGAACACCATCCACGGTAGTTCCTTGGAATATATCTCGCTTATAATTCTTTTTATATTTATCAAGAATACCCTCTTTTGAAATATCCTTGAAATGCGTATGATATCTCAAAACAAGCTTTTCTTTACCAGAAATATAGGCATACATCTGCCCACTGATCTCATTCAATAACTCTATGAACTTCATACGTCTTTGAATCAGATCTTCTTCTAATTCTGCCATCTCCTCACTCAGTACCTCTAGATACATATCAGGTTCCTTATGTCCATCATGAACCATCTTTAAGTACTTATTTCTTTCCTTCATCAATTTATTATATTTATTCAAGTTAAACATATAGATTGGTGAAATCTTAGAAATCTCAGTATCTATCAAAGTTCGCCTCATTTTAGGAGACCCTTTTATCAACTGCAGATCCTGAGGAGTAAATAAGATCACATTAAAATAACCCAGATAATCACTTGTCTTACTCACAGCCTTATCATTAATAAAAGCCTTCTTGCCTTCTTTAGACACAACAACCTTTAAATCATAAGGACGTGTACCATTTACAACATGACCTGACACACGTGTATAAGACTGATCGAACATGATCATTTCATCAAGCATACGGGACTTAAAGCTTCTTGTAGTAGACAAGAGATAAATTGCTTCAAGTATATTCGTTTTACCCTGTGCATTATCCCCAATGATAATATTAACCAGTGGATGAAAATGAAAGGTCTGCTTTTCATAATTACGAAATTGAATCAGATTAAGCGTTTTGATTTCCATGGATTACATACTGGCGACGATCGACTTCAAACACATCACCATCTCTTAATTTCTTACCACGTCTACGGTCTACTTCTCCATTTACAAGAACATGACCTTCCTGAATCATAATCTTTGCTTCAATGCCACTCTGTGCTTCACCACATAACTTCATAGCCTGACCTAAAGTAATATATTCAGTATGTATTAAGACTTCTTTCATTTCATCACACATCCTTTGCGCTAATTTTGCTTTCTATATTATACCACAAAAACATAAAAAAAAGAAGTTTATAGCCCCTTTTTTCAAAGGAGAGATAAACTTCATTTTCTTAGTAATTTCAATTACAGGCGAAATTTTAACCAAATAAGAGAATAGACCTTTTAATTTACCTAGTAAGTTCTCACTGGAAGAACAACTTGGATGTTATCACTCTCATCTAATCCTGTAATCTGGAATGGTCTCATCTTTTCAGTAAAGCGCAACTGAATTGTTTCAGTTCCAATAGAACGAATCGCATCAGCTAAATACTTTGCACTAAATGAGATAGTCATTGGTTCACCCTTATAGAAAGCTTTTGTTAAGTTTTCTTCTACTGAACCGATTTCCTGTGAATAAGAAGAAAGAATGTTTTCATCAGGAGACATCGTTAATTTTACAATATTACTCTGTTCATCAGAAAGTAAAGAAGCACGGCTGATTGCACCAAGTAATGCGGAACTATTGATAGACATAGTATAAGACCCCTGATCTTCTACTAAACGTGATGTATTAGGATAAGTACCATCAATTAAACGAGTTAATACAAGATACTGACCAATCACAAATAATACTTTACGATCAGATACATAAAGATCAATCATTTCATCTTTTTCAATAATGTGAATAATCTGATTTAAAGACTTCTTAGGAATGACAATGTTAAACTGAATATCATCATCAATTGGCTGACTAACCTGAGCTAAACGATAACTGTCAGTCGCAATACATACAAGCTTGTGCTGGTCTACTTTGAAATTCACACCAGTAAGTACTGGTCTTGTTTCTTGTTCACTAGTCGCAAATAAAGTTTTTTCAATAATCTTCTTGAATTCATAAGACTTCATAGAGAAGTGCTTACCATTCTTATTTAAATCAATACGTGGGAAGTCAAAAGACTTAGAACCATTTAAATCAAATAAAGAACTTTCAGAAGTAATACGAGTTAAAGTACCATCTACAACCTGAATATGAACTGTTTCCCCATCAATCTTACGAATAATTTCTAAGATATACTTAGAAGATAAAACAACTGATCCAGTCTGGTTAATAATAATACCTTCATTAATTGTAGTCTGAATACTGATATCACTATCAGATGCAGTCAATACTAAACCATCTTCTAATAAGTCAAACTTAATACCTGTTAAAATAGGTAAAGGACTCTTTAAAGAAACAGCTCTAGAAACCTTAGCTAGTGCATCTAATAAGACAAGTCTATTAATATTAAAATCCATTTTTTTCTCCTTTATTTATTTTATTAATTAAAGAATAATTATAATAATACTGTGCATAATGTGCATAAGTTGCGTTTTTGTTGAGTATTCCATAAGAATTCTCATTTTTCACGGTGCACAAGTTGTGCATACGTGTGCTTAACTTAAGCGTTCCATTAAATCATTGATTGCTGTTTTATAGTTAGGATCCTGTTTCATCTTCTTCTTAACTTTAGAACAAGCTTTCATGATTGTAGAATGATCTCTTCCCCCAAATTCCTGGCCAATCTGGATATAAGAAATATCAGGAACGAGTTCTCTGACAAGATACATCGCAATATGTCTTGCTGTAATAATATTGTTTGTACGTGATTTACTCGTTAATTGTGTGACGGATAGATTGTAGTAAGAAGCAACTGTTTCCTTAATGGTATCAGGAGTCGCTTCTTTTTTAGTCACAGTTGTTGTGTTATCTGGATTATCAAATGCTTCTAATGCGAAATCCAAGCTGATATGATCAAGATTTTGTCCACATACTACTTTATAGAATAGAAGTGTTGTAACAGCACCTTCTAAGTCTCTAACATCCTTATTGAAATGAGAGGCAATAAAGTCTAGTACTTCTTCATCAATAGGATAATCAATCATACGTGATTCAATCTTTTTCTTTAAGATCGCCTTGGCTGTTTCAAATTCAGGATTATCAATAGTCACTGTTAAACCCTGTCTAAAACGAGAAACAAGGCGGTTTTCCATTCCTTTTAACTCAACAGGAGGTTTATCACTTGTAATAACAATCTGTTTTCCTGAATGTTGGAGCGTATTGAAGATATTGAAGAACATCTCCATACTTCCTTCTTTATTCGCTATAAACTGAATATCATCAATCAATAATACATCAACACTACGATAACGATGATTAAATGTTGCAATCGTATTATTACCAATTGCTTCTACATAATCATTCACAAATGCTTCTGCATTTGTATAAAGAATACGTTTACCTGGAAATTTCTTTTTCACATAGTTTCCAATCGCATTCAACAAATGTGTCTTTCCAAGTCCGGAATTACTATGAAGGAATAAAGGATTATATGTACCAGGTTTTAAGGCGACTGCCAAAGCAGCATTTTGAGCAATTCTATTACAATTACCCACAACGAAGTTATCAAAAGTGAGTTCAGCACTTAAATGATCATCAAAATCATCTATTTCTTCTTTCACTTCCACTACTGGGGCTTTTGCCATATTCATATTCTCATATTCCTGGTTAGTCATAACCTTTATAGTGGCTTTAATACCAGATACTTCATAGAAGAAATCTTCAAGTTGTTCACTTGCATCCTCTATAAAGGTCTTATTAAAAACCGATTCTATAGTAATGATTAATTCATTGTTTTGCAGTTCTTTAGCCTCTGTCTGGGTGAATATTGAGTCGAATACGATCTTATCGTCACTGTTTTCTCCATAGCGATTGAGGGTTTCTGTCCAGAACTGCTTCAAGTTGTCCATATATTCACCTTCCTTTGCACCCTTCATTATAAAAGAAAATGGGAATAAAGACTAGTGAATATTGACTATTCACAGTAATGATGTGCACAAAAAAAGGTGAATAAGTACTTATTCATACGTTATTCAAAGTCTTTTTCACGAGATATTCACATTTTTATTGTGAACTTAACGCAATTTTTTGAATTCTTCACACTTATTCACAAAAATTGAGAATATCTAAAAAATAGTATTGCACCATGTTATATGTGTATATATGTGCGGTATTTCCTCTATTCACGTCTTATTCAGATTATTGTGCACATAAAAAAATATGTTATATAGGAGAAAAATGATGGTTTTACACAATATGTGAATGAATGAATTCCGATGGGGAATGAAGTGTGGAAAATAGCAGTGAAGAAGCAAAAACTATTGAATATAAGCCAAAATTTCTTATAAATAATATTGACTTGAAATAGTATTTCCCATATAATGACACTGCATATGTTATGTAGTATAAAAAAAATAGCTACATATTGGAGGTGTAAAAAGAATGAAAAGAACATATCAGCCAAATAAAAGAAAAAGAGCTAAGACTCATGGCTTCAGAGCTAGAATGGCAACTGTAGGTGGACGTAAAGTTATCGCTAGACGTCGTAAAAAAGGAAGAAAAGTATTATCTGCCTAAAAAAAAATCCACTTTAATGTGGTTTTTTTTCTAAAAGAAATATGAAAAAAGAATTACGTGTAAAAAAAAGTACTGAATTTGAAACCATTATAAAGAAAAGAAAAAGCGTAGCGAATAGAGAGTTTGTTTTATATTGGAATCCTAATGATCTAGAGCATATGCGTATTGGTTTGTCAGTCGGTAAGAAAATAGGGAATGCCGTTGCCAGAAACAAGACTAAGAGACAAGTAAGAATGATGGTTCATGAACTGTTCACAAAAGAAGACCATAATGATTACATTCTGATTGTTAGAAAACCCTATTCTCAGAATGATTTTGAACAGAACAAGAAATCTCTTCAAAATCTATATTTAAAAATGAAAAAAAGAATGGAGAAGTAAAAATGGTATTAGATCCTCGTACAAAGAAGTACTTAAAGATCTTTGCGGTGATTGCTTTAGTGTTCATTTTTACAGGGTGTACAAGTAATGTTGACAAGAACGGTCATTTATTAGCAAGCCGTGCTATCACTGAATCAACACCATGGACATTAAAAGCAGGATTTTTTGATTTTATTCTTACAATTCCTATCGCAAAGGGAATCTTATTAATCACTTCATGGACAGGTAATGTCTTATGGGGTGTCATCTTAATGACTATTCTTATCAACTTGATTATCTTACCAGTTATGATCAAGTCTACTATTTCTACACAGAAGATGCAGATGCTTCAGCCAGAAATGGAAAGAATCCAGAACAAATATCGTGGTAAGAATGATCAGACTAGTCAGATGCGTATGCAGAATGAAATTATGAACTTATACAAGAAAAATAACGTTTCTATGTTTGGTTCATTATGGACTTTCTTAACATTACCTATCATGTTCGCTATGTATGGTGCTGTTCAGAGAATCCAGATCTTGTATACATCACAGGCATTTGGTATGAATTTAGGTTTAACACCTTTATCTCAGATTACTAGTGGTAAATTCATTTATATTGCCGTTATTTTAGTTATGGCTTTATCTCAGTTCTTTGCTATCGAAATCAACAACTTAATGTTGAAGAGAAACAAGAAGTATAAACCTTCTGCTCAGCAGAACCAGATGAAGACTATGAATATCGTAATGACATTAATGATCATCTACTTTGGTTTAATCATGCCAACAGCTATGTCATTCTATTGGATTACAACTAACTTAATTACTGTAGTTAGAACAGTATTTATTCAGATTCAGTATATTGAAAAGCAACAAAATCAGAAAGACAGTAATGTAATTAGGTAATCACTATGAATACTTATGAAGCTAAAACAGAAGAAGAAGCATTAAATCGTGCTTGTCAGGACTTAGGTATTACACCAGAAGAATTCCATTATGAAGTTGTTGAAGTTCATAAGGGATTATTCAGTAAGAAAGTTGTTATTGCTGGATGGTGTGAATCTATGGTTGAAGAATATGTAGGTCAGTTCGTAGAAAGAACACTAAGTTCTTTAGGTTTCGAAACACAGACTACTGTCTTCAAACAGGATGATCGTATCTACTGTAATGTAGAAACAAGTAATAATTCAGTTGTGATTGGTAAGAATGGTGTTATTTTAAGAGCATTAAACTTCATTACTAAGAGTGCTGTCAATACTCAATTCAAGCAGCGTATTGAAATCTCTGTAGATATCAATGGTTATAAGGAACAGAGATACCAGAAGGTTGCTGCAATGGCTAAACGTTTTGGTAAGAAAGTACAACATTCTAAGATCAATATGAAGTTAGATCCTCTACCAGCTGATGAAAGAAAAGTAATTCATCAGGTGATTGCAGAAATGCCACATCTTGCAACACAGTCACACGGTGAAGGTAAAAACCGTTACTTAGAAATTTATTATGTTGATTAAAGAAGGCTCTGCCTTCTTTTTTTTACATTCTTTTGATAGAATGGATGGGAAGGGAGATGCGTATGAAAAAATTGAATTTATTAGAAGGACGTATTGTCCCTCTTCTTATAAAATTAACACTACCTATTATTGGTACATCATTTCTAGAAATGGCCTATGCACTGATTGATATGCTTTGGATTGGAAAGCTTGGTGCTTCCTCTATTGCAGCAGTTGGTGTAGCAGGTATGTTTAGCTGGTTATCGCAGGGACTCGCAATGATTGCGACACAGGGTGGACAAGTTAAAACAGGACATTCATTAGGTGCAGGTAATCAAGAAGCAGCTACAGATTATGCTTCATCGGCGATTCAGTTAGGGATTATATTCGCACTATTATTCTCTTTCTGTACAGTTGTATTTTCAAGTTTCTTTATTGGTTTATTTGGATTATCATCACAATCTACTGTTAACCAGGCTATTAACTATTTACGTATTACATGTGGTTTGATTATCTTTAACTTCTTAAATATTATTATGACGGGTATTCTAAATGCCTCTGGTGATAGTCAGACACCATTCCAGTGTAATAGTGTTGGTTTGTTATTAAATATTATCCTAGACCCATTCTTTATCTTTGTATGTGATCTAGGTGTTGTAGGTGCAGCACTTGCGACAGTATTAGCTCAAGTTTCTGTATTTCTATTGTTTATGAGACATAACTTTAAGAAGAATACACTACTTAAACATATTTCATTGAAGAAGGTTTATTCAAAGATTTATTATAAGAATATACTTAGAATTGGTTTTCCATTAGGATTACAAAGCATGTTATTTTCTGTATGTTCAATGGTAGTAGCTGCTTTTGTAGCTGAGTTTGGAGATGCAGCTGTTGCAGCACAGAAGGTAGGTACACAAATAGAAAACATTTCTTGGTGTATGGCAACTGGATTCCAGACATCTATTAATGCCTTTATTAGTCAGAACTATGGGGCAGGTAAGTATGATCGTGTGGAGAAAGGATATCGTACAATGCTGGTATTCTCTATACTATGGGGTATTGTATGTACAAGCTTGATGGTCTTCTTCCCTCATGTGATTTATGGCTTCTTTACTGATGATTTAATGGTAACTCAAATTGGAGAAAACTATCTACGTATAGTGGGTCTATCAGAGACATTTATGATTCTAGAATTAATGATTTCTGGAGCCTTTAGTGGATTAGGAGAAACAATTCCTCCTTCTATTACAAGTATCGTATTCACTCTAGGACGTATTCCGGCTATTTTATTAATCTTAAACACACTCCATTTAAATGGTATCTGGTGGGTTATTTCTTTCTCAGGTATTATTAAAGGTCTGGTTAATTTTATTTGGTTCTATAAGTATAAGAAAAGAACACTTAAGGAGGTATGACGATGAATGATGATATTATTTGTGCTATTGCGACATCTCGATTAGAAGCCGCTATTTCTATTATTCGTATATCGGGTAAAGGGTGTATTGATTTTGTTCAGAGCTTCTTTACGGGTAATCTAAATAAGAAGTCTCAAACTATTTCTTATGGCTATATTGTCGATGGTGAAGAGAAAGTAGATGAAGTACTTATTTCTATCTATCGTGGACAACATACATTTACTGGTGAAGAAATGGTAGAAATCAACTGTCATGGTGGTGTCTTTATTACGAATAAAGTTCTTTCTTTATGTTTAAAGAAAGGAGCGAGAATGGCTGAGCATGGAGAATTCTCTAAGCGTGCATTCTTAAATGGGCGTATTGATTTATCCCAGGCAGAAGCGATTAGTGATTTAATTACAGCTAATAATGATCAGGCAGCTAAACTAGCATTAAAAGGAATACAGGGAAATATCACAAACTTCATTAAAGACTTAAAAGAAGACCTGATTAAGATTATTACTCAAATTGAAGTAAACATTGATTATCCAGAATATGAAGATATAGAAGAACTAACAGCTGAAAAGCTGTTACCTGGTTCTGTATCTTTAAGAAAGAAGATGGATGATATTCTTGATCGTTCTAAGAATATGCATTTAATAAAGGATGGTATTTCTACTGTCATTGTAGGTAAACCTAATGTAGGTAAGTCTAGTTTATTGAATGCATTATTAGAAGAAGATAAAGCTATCGTAACTGATATTGCAGGAACGACTAGAGATGTAGTAGAAGGTTCTATTCGTTTAAATGATATTGTATTGAATATGATTGATACAGCAGGTATTAGAGAAACAGAAGATGAGATTGAACATATGGGTGTTAAGAAGTCTTTATCTTTGATTGATCAGGCTGATTTAGTACTAGTTGTATTAGATGGTTCTAGACCTTTAGAAGTAGAAGATAAGGAACTATTAGAACGTACTGAAGGATTAAATAGAATTGTATTAATCAATAAGTCTGATAAGGGCTGTGTGATTGATACAGAAGGTATTCATATTAGTGCTAAAGAGAATCATATAGATGAACTCATTCAACATATTAAAGATGAGTTTGACTTTAGCGCTATTACTAATTCTCAGGCACAGGTACTTGCGAATCAAAGACAGGTACAGTTATTAGAGAAAGCTTCACAGTCATTAAATGTTGCGATTCAGGCCATGGAGGATGGTATTCCTACAGACTTGATTGTGACTGATTTATATGATAGCTGGGAGAACTTAAAAGAGATTTTAGGTGAACAGGCTAAAGAAGATTTATTGGATGAATTATTTAAGAGATTTTGTATAGGGAAATAGAAAATCCTCTAGGTATGACCTAGAGGATTTTTCTTTTAAAAATAAATGGAAGGTTTTCTCCCTCCATGCTTTAACGCCCTGCACTTATGTCGGTAGGAGCCGTACTGATAAGGTATATCTACCTTCGAATAAATTATATAATAGTATGAATTTTTATCAAGAATTCAGCTATTTTTATTAAAGGTTTATTAAAGCAGCTGAATGGAATGAGTATAATTAGATTGTCTCATAGGTCTATGGTAAGTACAAATGAAGCAAGTTTTTTTTCCTCCTTTAATTTAACGTTTAACCTTCCAATAACCCTTTTTCCTTGAACCAACTCTTTCTAAAAGTCCTTTTTTCTTTAATATAACAATATTTCTTGTAATTGTTCTATTACTAATACCTGACAATATTACTGTTAATTGTTTAATTGTAATGTCTGGTTTATTTTTCATTATTTCTAGTATTTTTATTTTTTCCATAGTTAGTTCTATCTCATCTTTCACATCACTTTGATGATTTATTATGTTATCAGTACCATCTTGAGTATTTATTTTGTGATTGGTACCATCTTGATCATTTATTATGTCACCAGCACCTTTTTGAATATTTATTGTGTCATTTATTATGTCACTAGCACCATTTTGAACATTTAATGTGTCATTTATTATGTCATCAGCGCCTTTTTGAACATTTATTGTGTCATCGGTCCTATTTTGGTCATTTAAACTGTCTTCCTTTTTATCACTATAATTAAGATTTGGCATAATAACAGTAAATTGATACCTATCAGACCTAAAATATGGTTTCTTGTCTTCTTTATAATTAATTTGAAATGCATAGTTATCTATTATTTTCGCAAATCCACTTCCTTTTCGTTCCATCTGACTACTCCCACGGGCAATCCCGTGGGGTTCTGATTGCCAAGTGTAGCTTATAATCGTACATCATTTTCAGACTTTGGAGTTACAAGTGTAAATCTATTTGAATCAGAACTTTCATTACCAAGCAGTCCAGCGACCACATTGACGGTAAATTTCTACTTTCGTAAGGAAGTATAATCAATCTCCCTGAATATGTTTTACGCTATCTTAATTCCGCTATTTAATACCTTGATCTCGTTAACCTTAATCCATTCAATTAGTGCTTTTTCTTTGCTGTAACACTTATCAAATTCAGAAATGCATTTGTTTTTATCGATATTTTTAGTTCTGTAATCGTAACAGTATAATAGGAATGATGAATACAAGTCTCTTTGTACCTCAGTACCATCTTGCAGCTTATACATTCGGTCAGATAGTTTCTTTTTAATATAGTCATCAACAGTATGATCATATTGACTTGCTCTGTAATCATTAGATACTTCAATATATATACCACCTGATACCTTGAATTTCTGTTCTACAGTAGCTTGAAACCCAGAAGGACATCTATTCTTTATGGATCTGCCAAAACGCTTTTTCCTATTAAACTTGCCTTTGCTATTGACCGTAGTTTCTTTAGCTCGTCTCATAAGCTTGCCTGCATTTTTAGGTTCTGTGATAAATACATCTCCAAGACTTCTTAAATGGTTAGCGTCTTCATTTATTGCAAGCTGTCTGTTTATGGCATTGATGCGACATAATTCAGAATGTTTTTCTTTTAATTTCTTATAATGATTAGAATAAATCCAGGTTTTGCGGCCTTTTTTAACAGTACCATCATCATTATAATTCTGCGGATTAGTTGCACGTCTTGACCTGTCCATAGCACGGTGAAGCAGACGTTCTTTTCTCTCAGAAGTCTGAATACTGTTGCCACGCTCTGAAAGATTCTTAAGTCCTACTTCTGTATCGGAAGTATAGGCAACTGTCTGTGTACCAATATCAGCACCTATAATACCTCTTCCGAACTTATGTCTTGGATTGCCATGCTTGTCATATTTTGGTTTCGCTTTACCCTCGATAGTAAGATGCAGATATACTCTGTATTTACCTCTTATCATCCTGGGAACAAGTGTAGCATAGCAGGGTCTGTATGTATCTATGCAACAGCCCTCTTTAATAAGAGTATTAGCAGCCCTGTCATCCAGAATCTCAGATTCGGCAAGATATGATAAAACCGCATCTACTTCATCCTGCTGGAATCTATCATTTATTTGTATTCCAAATACCATCCTGCCAAGTTTGAAATGAAGTTTATTGTCTGTAACGGATATAGGTATGCCACGATTCATCTGCTTTGCACGAATACAAGGCAGTTCTCCATATCTTGAGAAATGAATGGCATTACCATTACCATATAAGCATTTTTCAATACCACGCCATATATCTTCGGCTTTAGTCAGAGCGAATACAGCGTCTACACCATATTTCTTGCCTATTGGAATCATGGACGTTCTGCAGTATTCCCATGTAATATTATAAGCTTTCTGCATTTCTTTAAGTAGTTCAGCATAAGTTTTTCGTTTATCCTTATCTTTAGAATCACCATAAAGAAATAGCAATTTGCGGTATCTCTTTGTACGCATAAGCTGGTTATAATTCTTTCTCATAAGACCAACAAGTTCATTGCCTGCTTTTCTGATCTTATTCGAAAGCTTTACAACTTTTTGTATATCAGAAGAAGACATATCAGTTTCAGCAGCTAAGATATGCCTGTCAGAAAGCTTATGAAATTGTTTAAGATGTCTTTTATGTTCTTTATCAGTTATCATTTTTCTGCTCCTTAATATTATCTTAATTACTGTAGATACAAAATATCATCTAAACCATAAAATACCGAATCCTGCATAGAATTGTATTAATTGTGGAAATGCCTTGAATAGTTCAATAGCACTTATATCTTTAAAAGTCCCTACAACATCATAGGAAGCAGCAGTTTGTGGTACATCTACAAAGACATGTATATGGTCAAGCATTACAACAAGAGCCTTAATGTGATAATAGATTTTTCTGTAATATCTGTTTCAATATTTCCTCTACATAACCTTTTAATACCAGAAATATGAATTTAGAATACCTGATGATGTGATACTGTATCAGATATTATCAATACGAAGCACTATGATATTGTTCCTCACTGTCTTGTTCACCCAATTGATATTTTTCCTGAATTCCTCTACGCAGCAAGTCAAGAAATATGATACTCTCACCTTCCTCAGCAGAATAGATACGTGCAGGGTTTTCAAGTTCTGTTTTCCATCCATCAGGAATGGAAATATTTATTTGTATGTTGTCACGTTTAGTTCGTGCCATTACTTTTTTCCACAACTTGAATGATATGCTGAATTATTAGGATTGCACTGTTCTGCATGGTTATTATTGTTCGCTATATGTTCAGCATTATTAGGATTTTTCTGATTACAGTGATGGTTGTTGTGTTGTATGTGTGTTTATATCATAGTTACTTTTACTAATGATCTGTTTACTTTCTATACTTTAATATACATAGATTATATATCATTTTTCTAAGTATTTATCAAGTGAAATGTGGCTTTCATCCCACACGCAAGCGTGTGGTTTTTTCGCCACAAATTTATAACACTACCTTCATATTCTGCTTCATCTAGTGCATCTAAAACACCACTACCTTTATTTAAACCATTCCATCTTGTACAAAATAATCTTGAATGATGTACAGGGCTATCATCTACAATTAAAGAGCCAGCTATAGTAAGATAACCTTCCTCATCAGCCAATCCAAATGATATTAAATTCTTTTCGTCAAAACTATAACCTGTCCACTTCTTATATCTTTCCCTTAGTTTTGAAAAAGAATAATCTCTTATTTTATACATAGATTTTTGTGAATCATATGATTTATTACGGCCTCGTAATACTAATCTTTGAAGTTCCGTAGGAGAGGCTTTAACACTCTCATTTCCAATTCGTATATAAGCTTCTAAAGATCCATCATTATAATAGTAATAAGGCGTTTCATCACCTTTAAATACCTCTAAAATAATTAGAATATTATCTTCTACTTTACGAAAAGACATTTTAAATTCTGGAATTGGATTTAACTTAGTTTTGATTATTTCACTAATTTTTTCTGCATCTTTAACTGGATTATCTAATCCAATGATTTCATTTTCATCAGATACTCCAAAGATTAAATCGCCACCTAATGTGTTCGCAAAAGCACTAATACTCTTACACCAGCTTTTTGGTTTTCTCAACTCAACCTTTAATTTCTTGTCATATTCTGTTGTTTCACCTACTAGATCATTTATTCTCATTCAAAGTACCTTCCTTAATTTTCTATTCACTAATATATACTCAAGATATTAAGAATTTTCTTTAAATAAACTAAAGATAAACGCAAAGTTTAAGAAAAATGTTGCTACTAGATCATCAAATTAAGCTTAACATCAGATTTCTTAGCTAATTTCTTAGCTTACAAGCATGTAGGTTATGCTTTATTTTAGTGAAGATAGAGATGTAATGTTAGTGCTGAAGAATTTCAAAATTAGAATGATTGTATGATATAATAGTTCTATGTTTATGAGACAAGAGTATATGTTTCATTGCATTGAAGGTAGAATGGATAAAGGAAGGTTACGAAATTATGACTATAGATAACAAAAAGGAACAGGAACGCGAAGAACTACATCGTGCTATTTGGGCTATTGCCGATGAACTTCGTGGTGCAGTAGACGGATGGGATTTTAAAAACTATGTTTTAGGTACAATGTTCTATAGATATATTTCTGAAAATATAGCTAATTATATTAATAAAGGAGAAGAAGCAGCTGGTAATACAAATTTTGACTATACAAAGATGTCTGATGAAGAAGCTGAAGAAGCAAGAGATGGATTGGTACAAGAAAAAGGTTTCTTCATTCTTCCATCAGAACTTTTTTGCAATGTAGTTAAGAAATGTGATAAAGAGGATGCTTATTTTATTGATCAAGAAGGTGATAAAAAAGATATCAAATCTAATCTAAATGTATTTCTTGAAATGATATTTGATCATATTGAAAATTCAGCTGAAGGTAGTGAATCTGAATCTGATTTTAGTGGTCTTTTTGATGATTTTGATGTAAACAGTAATAAACTAGGTCCAACTGTATTAAGAAGAAATGAAAAACTTTGTAAGCTTCTTAAAGGTGTAGCAGACATGAACCTAGGAGACGTAAAAAATCATGATATTGATGCATTTGGTGATGCATATGAGTATCTTATGACTATGTATGCTTCTAATGCAGGTAAATCAGGTGGAGAGTTCTTTACTCCTGCAGATGTATCAGAACTACTTACTAGACTAGGAACAGTTGGTAAAACTGAGATAAATAAAGTATATGATCCAGCATGTGGGTCAGGTTCACTGTTATTAAAGGCAGAAAAAGTACTTGGAAAAGATAATATACGTAATGGTTTTTATGGACAAGAAATAAATGTAACGACATACAACCTTTGTCGTATCAACATGTTTTTACATGACATTGAATTTGATAAGTTTAATATAGCATGTGAAAATACATTGATTGAACCAGCACATTGGGATGATGAACCTTTTGAATTGATTGTTTCAAATCCACCCTATTCTATAAGTTGGCCTGGTAATGATGACGCAACACTTATTAATGATCCTAGATTTGCGCCTGCGGGTGTTCTTGCGCCAAAGAGCAAGGCAGACTTAGCATTTATTATGCACAGCCTTTCTTGGCTTTCTTCTAATGGCACTGCAGCAATTGTATGCTTTCCTGGAATTATGTATCGTGGTGGTGCTGAAAAGAAAATTCGTAAATATTTAATAGACAATAACTTCATTG
Source organism: Catenibacterium sp. GCM10023432 (assembly GCF_042651925.1). Lineage (NCBI taxonomy): Bacteria > Bacillati > Bacillota > Erysipelotrichia > Erysipelotrichales > Coprobacillaceae > Catenibacterium > Catenibacterium sp. GCM10023432. Next base: position 50,662 of record NZ_JBHSEB010000044.1, read on the forward strand.
ACTGTGTTATTCAATTACCTCCTAATCTCTTCTTCGGAACATCAATAGCAACATGTATTATGGTTCTTAAAAAGTGTAAAACAGACAATAAGACATTATTCGTCGATGCAACAAATGAATGTATAAAGGTATCAAATAACAATAAGCTTACACAGGAAAATATGGATAAGATTATTAATTGTTTCACAAATCGTAATGAAATTGAATATTTTTCTCATCTAGCATCATATGATGAAGTTTTAGAAAATGAATATAATCTTTCGGTATCCAATTATGTAGAAGTGAAAGATACAAGAGAAAAAATTGATATTGTAAAGCTAAATGCAGAAATAAAAGAGATTGTTTCAAGAGAAGAGACTTTAAGAAAAGCAATTGATGAGATGATTTTAAAAATTGAGGTACAGTGATGAGCAAATTAAATGAACATATAAAACATTTGAGTCACAATAATGTAAAATATAAAAAATTAAAAAATATATCTGAAATGAAGAGAGGAACATCATTGACAAAAGCAAAAGCCAATAAAGGTAACATTCCAGTTATTTCAGGTGGAAGAGAGCCAGCTTTTTACTGTGATACATTTAATCGTGAAGGAGGAATTATAACTGTAGCGGGAAGTGGTGCAGGAGCTGGTTACGTTCAATATTGGGATACGCCTATTTTTGCGAATGATTGTTTTACAATTAAAGGAGTAGACCAAGTTGATACCAAATATTTATACTATTGTTTAACGAATATACAGGGAAAAATTTCAGATACAAAAAAAGGTGGCGGAGTACCACATGTACATATTTCAGACATAGAAAATTTTAAAATTCCTGTGCCTTCATTAGATGTTCAATATGAAATTGTCCATATTTTAGACAGTTTTATAAGACTGACAGAAGAATTGACAGCAGAGCTGGTAGCAAGAAAAAAACAGTATGTCTATTATAGAGATGAATTGTTAAACCTGAATGATACTATTCCAATGGTGAAACTTAAAGAAATATCTACTTCCATTTATAGAGGTGCCGGAATCAAACGTGATCAAGTTAAAGAGGAAGGTATCCCCTGCGTACGATACGGAGAAATTTACACTACATATAATACATGGTTTGATAAATGTGTATCCCATACAAAAGAAGAGTATATTTCAAGTCCTAAATATTTTGAATATGGTGACATTTTATTTGCAATTACAGGTGAGAGTGTTGAAGATATTGCAAAATCGATTGCTTATATTGGACATGAGAAGTGTTTAGCTGGTAGTGATATTGTTGTTATGAAACATAAGCAAAATCCTAGATATCTTGCACATGTATTAAATACTTCTATGGCACGACAGCAAAAAAGCAAAGGAAAAGTTAAGAGTAAGGTCGTTCACTCAAATGTTTCATCAATTGAACAGATTGAAATTCCATTACCTTCTCTTGAAGTTCAAAAACGTTATGCTGATGTTCTTGATAACTTCGAGAAAATTTGTAATGATCTCAATATTGGTTTACCTGCTGAAATTGAAGCGCGACAGAAACAATATGAATATTATCGTGATTTGCTCTTGACGTTTGCTGAAACAGGCAACACAATCTTGACAGACAGACAGACAGACAGACAGACAGACAGACAGACAGACAGACAGATGACTATATTGCGTTGATTCGATTATGTCAATATGTTTTCGGATATGCGTGCATTGAACTTGGGACAGTCGGAAAAGTTTCAATGTGTAAGCGAATTATGAAAGCTGAGACTAGCACTACTGGTGATGTGCCTTTTTTCAAAATTGGTACGTTTGGTAAAAAGCCTGATTGTTATATATCTAGAGACAAGTTTGAAGAATACAAAGAGAAATATGCTTATCCTAAAAAAGGCGATATTTTGATATCTGCTTCTGGAACAATTGGCAGAACTGTTATTTTTGATGGAAAAGATGCTTATTATCAGGATTCTAACATTGTTTGGATTGCAAATGATGAAAGTATTGTATTGAATCGATATCTATATTATTACTATCAAATGCAACCATGGAATGTGCCAAGTGGCGGTACAATTGCAAGATTGTATAATGATAATATTAGTAAAACAAGAATTATCGTTCCTAGCATTGAAGAACAAACTCGTATTATTTCGATTCTTGATCGCTTTGATGCTCTTTGCAATGACCTAACTTCTGGTTTACCTGCAGAAATCGAAGCTAGACAAAAACAATATGAATATTACAGAGACAAATTACTTAGTTTTAAATAAGTAAAGGAGGTGGATGCTATGCCATATTTCAATATTGTTGCACAGTCAACAGAAAGCACAGTTGTTACAGAATATGAAGCAGTTAAAAGTAGATCTAGTCAATATCAATCAGAAGCAGCATTAGAAAAAGAATTTATTCATATGCTTACTGAACAGGGATATACATATCTTACAATACATCATGAGAAGGATCTTATTGCTAATCTTCGTATTCAATTAGAAAAGTTGAACAATTACCAGTTTTCTGATAATGAATGGAAAAAATTTTTTAAGAGCCATATTGCAAACAATAATGAAGGTATTGTAGAGAAGACAAGAAAAATCCAAGAAGATTACATACAAGTATTAAAACGTGATGATGGTACTTCAAAGAATATTTCTCTTATTGATAAAAAGAACGTTCATAATAATTCTCTTCAGGTTATTAATCAATATGTAATCGGTATTTCTGATGGTGCAAAACATGATAATCGATATGATGTTACTATTCTGGTTAATGGCTTTCCACTCGTTCATGTTGAATTAAAACGAAGAGGTGTAGCTATTCGTGAAGCTTTCAATCAGATTAACAGATATCAGAGAGACTCATTCTGGGCTGGTAGTGGTCTATTTGAATACATTCAAATATTCGTTATTTCGAATGGTACTAACACAAAGTATTATTCTAATAGTACACGTTTTAATGCTATTAAAGATTCAAAGAATTCTACTTCTAAAAAAGGTAAAACGAGTAATAGTTTTGAATTTACATCTTTTTGGGCTGATGCAAACAATCGTATAATTCCAGATTTAATTGATTTTACTAGAACGTTTTTTGCAAAGCATACAATCTTAAACATTATTACTAAGTACTGTATTTTCACATCTGAGAATATGCTTTTAGTTATGCGTCCTTATCAGATTACTGCTACTGAACGTATATTAAATCGTATTGAGATTGCGAATAACTATAAAAAATACGGTAATGTTGCTGGCGGAGGCTATATTTGGCACACTACTGGTTCAGGTAAAACACTAACTTCTTTTAAAACTGCAAGATTAGCATCACAGCTTCCTTACATTGATAAAGTACTATTTGTTGTTGACCGTAAGGACTTAGATTACCAGACAATGAAAGAGTATGATCGTTTTGAAAAAGGTGCTGCTAATAGTAATACTTCAACAGCAATTCTAAAAAAACAGTTAGAAGATAGTGATGCTCATATCATTATTACTACTATTCAAAAGTTAGCTACTTTTATAAAGAAGAATAAGAATCATGATGTGTATGACAAGCATGTAGTTATTATTTTTGATGAATGCCATAGAAGTCAGTTTGGTGATATGCATGCAGCTATAGTAAAAAGCTTCAAGAAGTACCATTTATTTGGATTTACTGGAACCCCTATTTTCCCAGCAAATACAGGAAGAGTTACTAAACCTCAATTTTTTACTACTGAGCAGACATTTGGTGATCAGCTTCATACATATACTATTGTTGATGCTATTAATGATAAAAATGTACTACCTTTCAGAGTGGACTATATCAAAACAATGGATATGAGTGATGATATTGATGATGAACAGGTATGGGATATTGCACGTGAAAAAGCAATGACGGCTCCTGAGAGAATAAAACTTGTTACAGAATATATTCTTGATAATTTTGATAGAAAGACTTATAGGGGCGATAAAACATATATCTATAATACTCTTACTAACATTAAAGAAGTTGCTTCAGGAAAAGCAGGAACTGTAGAAGAGATTAAACAAAAACAGCGTATTAGTGGTTTTAATTCTATTTTTGCAGTTGCATCTGTTCCTATGGCTAAATTGTATTATCAGGAATTTAAAAAACAAATGGCAGCTGATCCAACCAAGAAACTACGTGTTGCTACTATTTTTAGTTATGGTGCAAATGAAACAGAATATGAAGAATCTACGAGTGGTATTCTTGAAGAAGAGAATTCTGAAGATACTTCTGCACTTGATCAATCATCAAGGGATTTTCTTGATTCTGCTATTGATGATTACAATAAGATGTTCCATACTAGCTATTCTACAGATGGTGATCAGTTCCAGAACTATTATAAAGATGTCTCTCTTAGAATGAAGAATAAAGAACTTGATCTATTAATAGTTGTAAATATGTTCCTTACAGGATTTGATGCTACTACATTAAATACTTTATGGGTTGATAAGAATTTAAAGATGCATGGCTTAATTCAAGCATTCTCAAGAACAAATAGAATTCTAAATTCTATTAAAACGTTTGGAAATATTGTATGTTTTAGAAATCTTCAAAAACGTGTTGATACTGCAATTTCATTATTTGGTGATAAAGATGCAGGTGGTATTGTATTAATGAAGGGATTTAAAGATTACTATTATGGCTATGAGGATGAGGAAGGTAAAAGACATCAAGGCTATGTGGAGATGATTGAGCAGTTGATGTCAAGATTTCCACTTGATGAGCCAAGAATTACAGGTGAACAGAATCAAAAAGATTTTATTAATCTATTTGGTGCTATTCTTCGTATGAGAAACCTTCTTTCAGCATTTGACGAATTTGCAGGTAACGAAATTCTTACTGAGCGTGATTTACAGGATTATCTTGGTAGATATCAAGATTTACGTGATGAATGGAATAATAAACGTAAACGAGGCGAAAGTACAGATATTATTGATGATATTGTTTTTGAGATAGAACTTATTAAACAGATAGAAATTAATATCGATTATATTTTGATGCTCGTAAAGAAATATCATGATAGTCATTGTGAAGATAAGGAAGTACTTATTACAATTAGTAAAGCAATTGATTCAAGTCCTGAATTACGTAGTAAGAAAGCTCTTATTGAGACATTTATATCTGGTATTAATGATGTTGATGATATTATGTCTGAGTGGCATGAATATATTGCTAAAAAGCGTGAAGAAGAACTTTCTAAAATTATTGTTGAAGAGAAATTAAAAGAACCAGAAACAAGAAAGTTTATTGAAAATGCATTTCGTGATGGAGAAATCAAAACTACAGGCACGGATATCGATAAGCTTATGCCTCCTGTATCTCGTTTTGGTAGTAGTAAAAGAACTATTAAGAAACAGGGGGTTATTGATAAATTGAAGTTATTCTTTGAGAAGTTCTTTGGTGTTGGTGGTTCATTTATCGCAGAAGAATCGGATAATGTGCATTATACTAATGTGACGCATAACCACCCTACTCTTATGGTTGCAGAAGACAAAGATTCTTATAAAGTTGAAAAGGATAGCGAATAATATGGCAAGCATTGTTTTAGACTTACAGAAAGAAATTCTTTCATCAAATTGTGATATTGTTAATGTATTGCGAAAGGCACATTTGATTGCTGTAAAATTAAAACTGTCTGATTTTGACTAATGGATTCAATATGAATTGAATGGATATACTGATAAAGAATCATGTCCAGAATATAGGAAGGATTCATATTCTTCCATACTTTAACGCCCTGCACTTATGTCGGTAGGAGCCGTACTGATAAGGTATATCTACCTTCGAACAAATCAAATAAAAGTATGAATTTTGTCAATATCTCAGCTGTTTTTCAAAAGTATTTCTTATGAGGATGCTGATTTCCAAAGAACCTAAAATTGAACTTTGAAATCAACTTGCATATTAAAATACTAGATGCTATTATTTGATTGCAAATTGGAATGCAATTAACATCAAAGCGAAAAGGTAAGGAATGGGACTCCTTACCTTTTCTAGTTATTTAGAGTGTACTTAGCACTAGGCTGGTTATCGTTTAAATCTTTTGTCCAACCATTTGCATATGTAATAAGCTAAAACACCTGCCACGACAGACACTACTAAATTTAAAATACCTTTCATAGTGTGAGAAAGAGGATTTACATGCTAATTTAAATAAAAAGAAAGGAGATAGCTTTCGCTATCTCCTAGGTCCATCTTCTATTGATATGGTTCCCTTTGATGTTATCTTAATGCTGTACCGAAATGTAATGCTATATAAGCCAATTCATCTTCATTAAATGATTTATGATAATGTTCCTTTACTACATCATTTAAAATCATTGCACATTTATATTCTGTTTCATTTTCAGTTTTAATCTTGTTAGCTAATACATTATCATGTAGCTGTTCATCATTCTTTAAACGCTGAATTGCAGGATAGAAATGCATTGATAATCCTTGATAGAAATCATCATTTTTCTTTAAATTTAATCCTAAACGGTTATTGATTTCTTGTACGGCTTCTAAAGTAATGCTTTCAGTTTCCTGATCAATAATATCGCATTCACTAAAGAAGTCTAAATCTAATAATGTCATGTTTGATAAATACATCGCACAATAACAAATATCATCTTCAGAAATTTTTACATCATATTTCTTAGATAAATCATAGACGATTAACTGTGAAATCTGATAAGTGTTGGCTTGTTTTAATTGTTCAATCTGAGATGAACTCATTTCGATATAAGATCCAGATAATTCTCTTGTAATTGATAAAGCAAGATGAATAGATAAGTTGTCTATTACTGTATCTGAGATATTCATGTTTGCTTCAGTCACATACTTCTTGATTGTCGCAAAGATTTCTGCTTTGCGTAATTTAAATTTTTCTTCTAATTCTATGACCATTTTTTTCCACTACCTCTTTGTGCCCTTATCATATAGGAAAGAAAGCATTTTGTCTATGCTTATTTTTAGATTTGTACACCAAAAGAGGATAATTTAAGCAAATTTATGAATCCGTTTACATGTTTTGTACAAAAAGTTGTATTTCTTGTATAACTATTTTCTCATAGTGAGATAAATAGTATCATATTCGCATTGTGTACCAAGTCTAAATGGGAATCCCCATGAACCATATCCACCAGATACAATAAGATAGTGGTTCTTATAATGGGATAAACCATATGAATTCTGATAGTAATAATGAAGGATAATATTTCCTGGGAAAATCTGTCCATTATGTGTATGACCAGATAATTGAAGATCAGTGAAATATGTATGTTGATTAAATCTTTCAGGATTATGGTCTAGTGTAATAGTAGGTAAAGAAGTATCCATATCTTGAATGACTTGATTGATATCATAGTGATCTCGAGATGTCTTATCTGTAAAGCCGACAATATTAAAAGTATTATCTACAGTTTCATAGGTGTTCTTTAGAAAGTGTATGTTGTATTTTTCAAAGACAGTAAAGTCTGTATGTTTACCATAATATTCATGATTACCAGATATCCAGTATGTTCCATAAGTACTCTTCATATTCATGAATTCTTGTAAAGAACGATTCATTAATGCATCAGGTGTATTTTCATCAAATACATCTCCTGCAAAACAAACAAGATCATAATGTTTATCATTCACTGTTTTTACAAGTTTTCTTGCCTGTCTCATATAAGTGCCAGAACTCAAATGGAGATCACTGACTAAACAGATTTTTAACTTAGATACTGAAGATGTCTTAGGAACAGTGACATGATAGATGACTTCTTTCTTATTATAATGAGAATGGAAACCTGAGATTGTAAGAGTAATCGCAATCATAGTTGCTACGATATTCCCAAAACGATAAGGTCTTCGTTTCACAAATTTAAAGGAGAAACGATAGAGATAAACACATATAAAAAGAATATAAATATACATAGTGAGAAATTGACACACTAGTATGAACATGGTAAAGATATGATTATATGGTTTAAAGTTAAATTTAAGTAATATACCGATTGTAGAAAGAATAGCCATGACAACCACAAATGTTTTAAAAATCAGGTGTTCATGTTTTAATAGCCATATAAAATACAATGCTGGTATAAGAACGAATATGATATATAATGCGATGTTTAGGATTTTAACCATTGTGATAAACCTCCTATATATATTGTATATCTTTTTTAGAGGAATAGTTATGAATAATTACCCTTTCGCTTTTGATGAAATATTTGATATAGATTTGACAGGTAAGTTTGTGGTCACTGGTTTATTTATTTCTATGAGAAGAAGTGATGTAGTTCACTATATTTATAATCATGGAGGTACTGTATTAAGTGCCCCTACACGTGCTACTGATTATTTAATTGTTGGTGGAGAAAAAAGTAAAACATGGAAGTATGGTCAGTATGGTACTAAGATTAGAAAAGGTTTAGACTTAAGAGAGAAGGATGAAAAGATTTTGATTATCTCAGAAGAAGACTTCATGAGATGCATAGGAGGATAAGATGTCTATTGATGTATGTATTAAACAGAAGGGTTTATTTAAAAAGACTATTCCATTAGATGTTATAGTCGGTGATGAATTGGCTTTTGGAATCAATGATGGTATGAGAATGGTGGGTGATGACCAGGAAGGTAATATGATCTTCTATAATCCAAATTCTATTGGTAGAGGTTTTCATATTTCATGGGATGAAGATGAAAAGAATGAATTAAACTTACGTTTACTCAATCCTACTACTACAGATGAAATGCGTTCTTTCTTTAACTGCTTAAGAAGGATTACTAGTTACTGGAAATGCAGTGTCACTATTGATGGTATAGAAGAAGATATAGATGAGTACTTATCACAGGAAGATGATCTTATTGCCTTCAATCATCGTATTATTAAAGAAGTATCAGAAAAGATTGCGAATGGTGAAACAGATTCTCTTACGTTAATGAGTACAATGTGGCCATTAGTGATTGGGAAGGATGAAGCAGAACAGTTTATTCTTAATCCACATCTATTCTCTTCATGGATGCATGAACTTCAAAGTCATGACTATTATTATGCAAAACCACAATTCTTTAAGACAGATCAGGGTATTAAAGGCATCTATGCATTAACTGAAGACTGCCCTACTTTACTTCCTAATAAACCATGGGTACCTGTAGGGTATCAGAATCCTGAAACAGGTGAGAAGCTAGAATGTGATTATTATGAAATAGCTCTTTATTCTACAACAGAAGAAAGATCATTGGGTACGATTCCTTTTGAACGTATATTTACATTAGGACCAGATTATATCAACTATTATGATGGTAACACTGTACTCGTGAATAATCTCCCATTGGAAGTAATGAAAAGACTGTGATTAAAACACAGTCTGGATTAGAAACATATAAGTCATTGTACCTAGAAGAATAGAAAGTAACGTACTATGTTTCCATTTGTGGATACATACTACCACTATAAGTGCTATGAGCTCTGGAATACCATAAGAGTCATAATAGCAGTTGTAATGATAGAAGCACCTGTTGATAGTAGATTAATTGTCACAAACTGCATAGAACCATCATATATACCTATACTCATTAAAACAGCCCAGCCCCATCCCTGACTACTCCCACGGGCAAGCCCGTGGGGTTCTGATTGCCAAGTGTAGCTTGTAATCGTACATCATTTTCAGACTTTGGAGTTACAAGTGTAAATCTATTTGAATCAGAACTTTCATTACCAAGCAGTCCGACGACCACATTAACGGTAAATTTCTACTTTCGTAAGGAAGTATAGTCAATCTCCCTGAATATGTTTTACGCTATCTTAATTCCGCTATTTAATACCTTGATCTCGTTAACCCTAATCCATTCGATTAGAGCTTTTTCTTTGCTGTAACACTTATCAAATTCAGAAATACATTTGTTTTTATCGATATTTTTAGTTCTGTAATCGTAACAGTATAATAGGAATGATGAATACCAGTCTCTTTGTACCTCAGTACCATCTTGCAGCTTATACATTCGGTCAGATAGTTTCTTTTTGATATAGTCATCAACAGTATGATCATATTGACTTGCTCTGTAATCATTAGATACTTCAATATATATACCACCTGATACCTTGAATTTCTTTTCTACAGTAGCTTGAAACCCAGAAGGACATCTATTCTTTATGGATCTGCCAAAACGCTTTTTCCTGTTAAACTTGCCTTTACTATTGACCGTAGTTTCTTTAGCTCGTCTCATAAGCCTGCCTGCATTTTTAGGTTCTGTGATAAATACATCTCCAAGACTTCTTAAATGGTTAGCGTCTTCATTTATTGCAAGCTGTCTGTTTATGGTATTAATACGACATAATTCAGAATGTTTTTCTTTTAATTTCTTATAATGATTAGAATATCTCCAAGTCTTACGACCTTTTTTAACAGTACCATCATCATTATAATTCTGCGAATTAGTTGCACGTCTTGACCTGTCCATTGCACGGTATAGCAGACGTTCTTTTCTCTCAGAAGTCTGAATACTGTTGCCACGCTCTGAAAGATTCTTCAAGCCCACCTCAGTATCAGATGTATAAGCAACAGTCTGTGTACCAATATCAGCACCGATCATTCCTTTGCCATATTTATGTCTTGGGCTGCCATGCTTATCATATTTTTGCTTTGCTTTACCCTCGATAGTAAGATGCAGATATACTCTGTATTTACCTCTTATCATCCTGGGAACAAGCGTAGCATAGCAGGGTCTGTATGTATCTATGCAATAGCCATCTTTAATAAGAATACTAACAGCCCTGTCATCCAGAATCTCAGATTCGGCAAGATATGATAAAACTGCATCTACTTCATCCTGCTGGAATCTATCATTTATTTGTATTCCAAATACCATCCTGCCAAGTTTGAACTGCAGCTTATTATCTCTAACGAATATAGGTATACCACGATTGATCTGCTTTGCACGAATACAAGGCATTTCTCCATATTTTGAGAAATGAATGGCATTGCCATTACCATATAAGCATTTTTCAATACCACGCCATATATCTTCGGCTTTAGTCAGAGCGAATACAGCGTCTACACCATATTTCTTGCCTATTGGAATCATGGACGTTCTGCAGTATTCCCATGTAATATTATAAGCTTTCTGCATTTCATTAAGTTGTTTAGCATAAGTTCTTCGTTTATCCTTATCTTTAGAATCACCATAAAGAAACAGTAATTTACGGTATCTCTTTGTACGCATAAGCTGGTTATAATTCTTTCTCATAAGACCTACAAGTTCATTGCCTGCTTTTCTGATTTTATTCGATAGCTTTACAACTTTTTGTATATCAGAATAAGGCATATCGGTTTCTATAGCCAGGATATGCCTGTCAGAAAATTTATGAAATTGTTTAAGATGTCTTTTATGTTCTTTATCAGTTATCATTTTTCTGCTCCTTAATATTATCTTAATTACTGTAGATACAAAATATCCTCTAGACCATAACATACCGCATTCTGCATAGAATTGTATTAATTGTGGAAATGCCTTGAATAGTTCAATAGCACTTATATCTTTAAAAGTCCCTACAACATCACAGGGAGCAGCAGTTTGTGGTAAATCTACAAAGACATATACATGGTCAGGCTTCACTTCAAGAGCCTTAATGTGGTAATAGATTTTTCTGTAATATCTGTTTCAGTATTTCCTCTACATTACTTTTAATACCAGAAATATGAATTTAGAATACCTGATGATGTGATACTGTATCAGATATTTTCAATACGAAGCACTATGATATTGTTCTTCACTGTCTTGTTCACCTAATTGATATTTTTTCTGAATTCCTCTACGCAACAAGTCAAGAAATATGATACTCTCACCTTCCTCAACAGAATAGATACGTGCAGGGTTTTCAAGTTCTGTTTTCCATCCAGCAGGAATGGAAATATTTATTTGTATGTTGTCACTTTTAGTTCGTGCCATTACTTTTTTCCACAACTTGAATGATATGCTGAATTATTAGGATTGCACTGTTCTGCATGTTTATTATTGTTCGCTATATGTGCAGCATTATTAGGATTTTTCTGATTATAGTGATGGTTGTTTTGTTGTATGTGTGTTTATATCATAGTTACTTTTACTAATGATCTGTTTACTTTCTATACTTTAATATACATAGACAATATGAAATGACGAGGAGGAAACAAAAAAGTAACTCTCCTTAATTGTTCAATCGTGGATTTACCATTATACTTTGAGTAGAAACAAAAATTCATAGTATTGTGGGATTACCGCAAACAAATAAGGAGGGTTACCTATGAATAGAATAATAAAAATAGGGATGGATGTCCATACTACAAACTACACTTTATGCATTTTCGAGCCATCTTTTGAACATGATGGTACAGTTCACTGTATCACACAGGTAAAACCTGAAGTTAAGAACATTATTCATGTTATTGAAACTTTTAAAAAGAAGCATGAAAATGAATAACTGAATATTGTATGTGGCTATGAAGCAGGATGTCTAGGATATTCTTTATATCATGAATTAAAAGAGAAAGATGTGGAATGTGTTATCCTGGCTCCAACAACCATGAAAACTGAAAAAGGTGGAAGAAAACTTAATAACGATTATCGTGGTGCCAAGATGATTGCGGAATGTTTGGCTTATGGTGGATATTCTGCCGTACATGTTCCTACCGAACTTGACAATTCAGTAAAAGAGTTTATTCGTATGAGAGATGATATAAAAGAAAACTTAAAAAGCATTAAGCAACAAATAATTGCGTTTTTGACACGCAATGGTAAACAATTCAATGGAAAAAGTTACTGGACAAGAAAACATATTGATTGGATAAATACAATTTCTTTTAGTGAACCATTACTTCAAGATACCCTGAAAGAATATATGATTGAATATAATCATTTATGTGATCGTGTAGAGACTTTGGATAAACAAATTGAAGAAGTATCATTAAAAGAGGAATATGTAGAAAAAGTGCAACAGCTACAATGTTTAATTGGTATTAAAACGCATACTGCACTATCTTTAATCGTGGAAACAAGTGATTTCAATCGTTTTAAAAAAGGAAACATGTATTCGGCATATTTAGGCTTGATTCCTGGAGATGACTCATCAGGAGGTCATGTAAATAAGCTTGGAATCACCAAAGCGGGGAATAATCACTTAAGAAAACTACTGGTTGAAGCAGCACAAGGTTATACACGAGGGAAAGTGGGATTTAAATCAAAAGATTTGAAAGCAAGACAGGAAAAATGCAGCAGTGAAGTAGTAGCATACGCGGATAAAGCCAATGAAAGATTGAGAAGAAAAT
>NZ_JBHSEB010000045.1:0-39890 GCF_042651925.1 Catenibacterium sp. GCM10023432
AAAGGAGCTTGTATAGATCAAGCTTGCAGCTCTGAAAAATAGTGCCTGAAAGCAATGAATGCTGCTTATGGCATGAGCTGCATTCAAGAACATATGAAGTCTTGGTCTTTCCTACACGCTTGATTAGGTAATACTTATGACATCCGCAACGGTCACATGAAAAGCCTTCAGGCCATTTCATGGATTTGAAGAATTCAATACAGTTATTGATGTTATTAGAATAGTTCTGAGTGAACTCATATAGAGAAGCTTTCTTAGGCTTTAATACTTTGTTTGACATGTGATTATACCTCCATCTGGTTTCTAATCTAATTATAGAACAGATGGAAAATCCATGTGTCAGGTTCAGCTTCATGAACGCCGTTTAATAGGTGCTTATGAAATTTAATTTTTACTAACCTGTGGTTTGTGGGTATTCAAAAAAATATTTATTTATTAAAAAGAAAATCTTAAAAGTTCATGGGTGACCATGAACTTTTTTATGTTAGAATACATACAGGGAGTGATAATGATGAAAATACTTGCTGCATTTGATTCTTTTAAAGAAAGCATGACTGCATATGCTGCAGGAGAAGCAGTACAGAGAGCTTATAATAATGTACATATTTGTCCTTTAGCTGATGGTGGTGAAGGGACAATGGAAGTCATGAATCATTATCTAAATGGTGATATTCATGAAATAGAGGTAGCAGGACCACTATTTAAGACAGTTCATGCAAAAATCGCTATTATGGATGATCTTGCTATTATAGAAAGTGCACAGGCATGTGGACTTGATTACCTGACTGAAGAAGAAAAGAACGGAACAGAAGCAACATCTTATGGTGTAGGAGAAATGATGAAATATGCTTATGATCATGGTGTCAAACGTTTCCTTTTGACTTTAGGTGGATCAGCTTGTAATGATGGAGGAATAGGTCTATTAAGTGGTATGGGTTATGGTTTCTTTGATCAGTTTGATCAGCGTATTCCAATGAATGCGAGAGGACTCGAAACACTTGATCATATTAAGAAAACACGTCTCGATTTATCAAATATAGAAGTAGAAGGGGCATGTGATGTTACCAATCCATTATGTGGGAAAGCAGGAGCCACTTATGTCTTTGGCCCTCAAAAAAAGGTGAAAGATCTAGAAAAGACAGATCAGGCAATGAAGCATTATGTGAAAATAATGAGTGAATTAGTTGATAAGGATGATTCATGTATACCTGGTGCAGGAGCAGCAGGAGGCATGGGCTATGCGATTGTTACAGGACTAAATGGTAAACTAGTGACTGGATTTGATGCAGTCAGTCGTACAGTTCGCCTAGAGGAAGCAATCCAGAAAGCGGATATTATTTTTACAGGTGAAGGAAAAATGGATCATCAGACTTTATATGGAAAGACACCAATAGGTGTCTTGCGCTTAGCACAGAAATACAATAAGCCTGTTGTCGCATTTTGTGGAAAGTGTGAAGATAAAGAGACATTACTTGAAGCCGGATTTGAGGATGTACGCTGTATTAATCATACAGATGAACCTCTTTCTGTATTACTGGAAAAAGGTCCACAGTATTTAGAAGAAGAAGTGAGACGTTATTTGGAGGAAAAGAATGTATAAGGTTACAACAGATGAATTACTATTGGATTCTCTTGTAAAGCATACTCGTAAGAAGAGAAATGATTGTAAGAATTTATTGAAATATAAATCGGTACAGGTGAATGGTGAAGTACAGACTTATCATGCCTTTGAATTACATCCAGGAGATGAAGTAGAAGTTGGTAAGAAGACGAATCTTCCTTTTGAACTTCTTTATGAAGATGATGACATGATAGTCATTAATAAGCCTTCAGGGCTTGTGAGTGAAGAGACACAGAATAATAAATATCAGACAGCTTTTTATATGGTGATGGAATATTGTCGTAAGAAGAGACAGCAGTGTTATCTTGTACATCGCTTAGACCAGGATACTTCTGGTGTACTTATGTTTGTGAAGAATAAGAAGCTTTATCAGGAATTAACTCATAACTGGAATAAGTATGTTAAAACAAGAGGCTATGTTGCAATATTAGAAGGACAATGTCGTAAGTCAGGTACAATAAAGAATCATCTTGTAGAAGATAAACAGTTAAAGATGCGTATTGCGAAAGAGGGACAATTGGCTATTACGCACTACAAGCCATTAGAAGTATCTAAGGATTATACAATGATGGAAGTATTCTTAGATACAGGGCGTAAGAATCAGATTCGTGTTCATATGGCTTCTTTGAATCATCCTATTATTGGTGATAAGAAGTATGGAGCACTTACAAATCCTTTAAAGAGATTAGGTCTACATGCGCATGAATTTGCATTCACACATCCTTTTACACATAAAACAATGACCTTTAAAGCACCGCTTCCTTCTTCTTTTACACAGATTTTTAAACCTTCTAAAAGATAAAGAAGAATAAACAGTGAAACATAGTAAACTGATCAGTCAAATTGTTGTACTAGTGGTATATGTTGTTGCGGTCTTTTGTGGGTTGAAAATAAGAGATAAAATCAGACTACAGAGGAAGTTGTCTTAAGTGTGAGTGTACATCCTTATGGACTTATATATGGAAAAGAAACATATTTAGTGGCCACACAAGTATTCTTTCCTAAGGCTGTTAATATATCTCAGGCAAGTTTTACTGTAGGTGATTTGAGTCAGCTTGGTGTAGTGAATGAGACACTTTCTAAAGATAAGACTTTAACTGAGGATTATTATAATAGTAAGGTGTTACTTGAAGAGAATACACGAGTCATGATCGATTATAAGATTGTACGATGGAACGCCCGATGGATATAGAAAATCTCAAAGTCAAGGCTACTATAAAGTATAGAGGCGTAAAGATTCATGCGGTGAATGGTGTTATTACAGAAATCTAAAATAAATTAAAAAAGTTATTGACAAACACCTGTATGTTGGGTAAGATGAACAAGTAAAAAGTGGAAAGAAGAAGTGCCTACTTCTCGCCCGATTGATACAGTCGATGGGCCAATGTCACTAGATTAAACTCTAACGATAAGTGGGCGCTAGTACGCTCACTTTTTATTTAATATGAAGTAAGCGGAGGTGGCTTTTATTAGACGTTATGATAGAACAAAACCAGTGAAGAAGGAAGATCCAATCAACGAAAATATTCGTTTTAAGGAAGTACTGGTTATTGATCAGAATGGAGAACAGTTAGGCGTTATGAGCAAGAGAGACGCAATGAATCGTGCTTATGATGCAGGACTTGATCTAGTTTGTGTTGCTCCTAAGGCAAAACCAGCGGTATGCCGTATCATGGATTACGGAAAGTATCGTTTCGAGCAGCAGAAGAAACAAAAAGAAATGAAGAAAAATTCAAAAGTTGTTGCGGTCAAGGAGACGCAGTTATCTCCAACAATCGATGTACACGATAAGAACGTGAAGCTTAAACGTACTTTGAAATGGTTACAGGATGGCGATAAAGTCAAGGTAGCAATTCGTTTCAGAGGAAGACAGATGGCTCATGTTGATCTTGGACAGAAGATTATGGATGATTTTATTGCGGAATGTTCTGAATATTGCGTCGTTGAAAAGCCAGCTAAACTAGAAGGAAGAACATTGACAGCAATGCTCGCACCTAAAAAAGCAAAGTAAAATAGGAGGAAACTTATCATGCCAAAAATGAAAACACATAGCGGTCTTAAGAAGCGCTTAAAGAAAACAGCAAGTGGTAAATTAAAGAGAGGCCATGCATACGTATCTCACTTATCACATAATAAGACACATAAACAGAAAAAGCATCTCGCTAAATCAACATTAGTACACCCATCAGATTACAAGAGAATCAAGTCTCGTATCTAATAGGTTAATTTTAAGGAGGATATACACATGGCAAGAGTAAAAGGCGGATTTACAACTAGACGCAGAAGAAAAAAGACATTAAAGCTAGCTAAAGGTTACTTCGGTAGCAAACATGCTTTATATAAAACAGCTCATGAACAGGTAATGCATTCTTTAAAGTATGCTTACAGAGATAGAAGACAGTTAAAGAGAGAAATGAGAAAGCTTTGGATTGCACGTATCAACGCTGCTTGCAGAATGAACGATATGTCATATTCAACTTTCATGCACGGTTTAAAACTTGCAGAAGTTAACATTAACAGAAAGATGCTTTCAGAAATCGCAATTGCTGATCCTGAAGGTTTCAAGGCTTTAACTGATTTAGCTAAAGAACAGTTAGCAAAGTAATCTAAAGTGCCAGAGATGGCACTTTTTTTCATGCTTAAAAATATAAGTGTTTTGGCTGTAATGTAGTGTATAATGAACTTATAAGTAAACAGAAAGTCATAGAAAAGGTGAAAAGTAGTGAAAGAAAAAGCGATGGATAAGTATGAAGATATAAAGCATGATTTTAGAACATCATATATCGATAGTGAACAATCTGTAGGTATGTTCCATCTTAATGATTTAGGGCCTCAATTTAACGGATGTCCTTTATTTGCATTAAAAGTATCTTTGGCACTTGCTACTATTGAGGCAGAATTATATCCTACACTTAATGATGGTGTTAATTATATGTTCTATCATACCTATGAGAATGTTGATGAAATCATAGTGGGTGTACATGTTGAAACACAAGAAGAACTGGATGAAATGAAACGTGACAGGGATTTCGTACTTAATTCAGGTAAACTAGATTATGAAGATGCATTTAGGGATGAGTAGAAGATAATTTTGAAATTCAATTTTTCTTCGATATTCGGAGGTTAAAAGACATGCACAATGATATAGTTATAGAAGTTATTGATAAGATAAAAAGTGGTAAACCTATACTTGTCATGCAGGCGATTCTTACAGGAATTGAAGCGAAAATAACTGATGAAGCTTTTATTGAGGAAATAGAAAACAATAAAGATAATGAAATATGTTTGCTAAATGTACCTATAGGTTATGTTGCAACAGCTGCGCTAGATGTGCTTGGAAATGAAACATATATGGGGAGTAATGAATATATATTGAAAATGATAAGAGATTTTAAAAATGGTACAATTAAAACCGAATGATGAATTTTTTTGTTAAAAAAATATATATGTAATAGAGATGTTGAGAGCAAGAGGGTGAAAAAATGAGCGAATATTCTGATTTTAAACATGACTTTAGGACGGATTATGAAACCGGAGATCAATCAAGAGGTATGTTCCATCTTGACGATTTGGGGCCTTCTTTTAAAGATGATCCTATGTTTGCTTTGCGAGTATCTTTAGCTTTAGCAACTATCGAAGCAGAATTATATCCTACACTCAATGATGGTGTGAACTATATGTTCTATCACACTTATGAGAACGTAGATAGGATTATCGTAGGTGTACATGTTGAAACACAAGAAGAACTGGATGAAATGAAGCGAGACAGGGATTTTGTACTTAATTCAGGTAAACTAGATTATGAAGATGCATTTAGGGATGAGTAGGTAATTATGGAAGAACTAGAATATTATAGAGAAGTAAGAAATGATGTCTATCAGGAAATGGATTCACAGAAAGATACGCCTCATCTTATGTTTTATGGGAGTTCATATGTATTTTCAGACGAAATGCTAGGAGAAAATAGAGAACTGGAATATTTCATGTGCTTGTGCTATGTTGCTTGTGGACTCTATGAACTAGAACACTATCATGGTATTGAGCCAATTATTGAAATGTATATGACTTATTATATTTATCAATATGAACATTTTGGTAAATATAAGGATATGCTCTATGACTATGAGCTTTTAGAAAAAGACATCGAAAAGATCAAATCTATGAGAAAACTGAAGTTTGAACGATTAAAGTGCTACGAAGAATCAACCGACTGATGTCGGTTTTTTTCATGTTTAGAAAATTAATAGTGTGCTATGAAATTATCTTATATAATATACACCATGAATCTATTAAAAATATTAATCTGCTGTGGGGGTGGCTTTTCATCAAGCTATGTCACTACACGTATGCAGAAACAAATTAAAGAAAATCATTTAGAGAATCAAGTACAGGTTGATTTCTCACCCTTTAGCTTGATGCACGAAGTCATTGATCAATATGATGTAGTGATGTGCTGTCCACACCTGCTTATGGAAATTAAGTTACATTTCAAGGATACAGGTGTACCTTTATATGTTCTTCCTCCTAGAATGTATGGCTTGATGAAACTTACTGAAATTGTAGATGATGCGAAAGGAGTAATAGACATCTATAAACAAACAAAACAGAATCCAGTTTATTTTCCTGGAGAAGAAAATATCTTAAGAGTGACACGTATTAACTCTTATCGCCATACTCATGGAGGGAAAGATCATGGGAACATTTAAATTTGCCTGTAAGATGTTGAAACGTGAAAAGAGACAAGCTATATCTTATGGTATTACTGTTCTTTTTACTGTCTTTGTATCATTTGTCTTCTTTAATATTATTAATAATGATACGTTAATGGATCAAACAGCAGCTGCAAGTGGTGGATCTTTTTCACAGATCAGTGTTCCATTATCAAGTATCATCGCATTTGTTGTTATAATATTTTGTGGATTAATGATGGTTTATGCCAACTCATTCTTTTGTGCACATAAGACAAAAGAATTCGCTATTCTTGCGATGAGTGGCAGCAGTTTTTTTGATTCAACACTTTATTTATTTTATCAGGAAATCATTATCTCTTTAATTGCTTTACCTATTGGTTATTTGATTGGCATGGCAGGGGCAGTAGGAGTGAATTCAATCATGTATCACTCTATGCATATTCATAAATCTATCTTCATGATTCCTATGCGTGCCTATACAGATACACTTATGACTATTGCAATTCTTTTCTTTGTAACTATTCTAGGTGATTCAGGCTTTGTTTACCGTCATGATATCCAGACACTCTTACATGAATCTCATGAAAAGGTAGTGGATAAGAGATTACCTTCTTATCTTCCACCATTCATTTATATATTTTCGATTATTTTATTAGTTACGACTCCTTATAGTCCAACTGGATTTGTATTCCCTTGTTTTGTAGGAGGAATAGGGGCGGCTTATGTTTTATCTCAGACAATTCCTGAAATACTTAGAAAAATCAAGAGTCAACGTTTAGGACATACTTTAGACCTTGTTTCTTTAAGTCATTTATCTACTTCTTTGACCAATTCAGGTGTTCTTATTCTTGTTTATGTTGTCACAAATGTTTGTATGAGTGCTATGATCATTGCCCAGAAAAATTCACCAAGAGAATATATGACCGCCATTATTGCTTACATTGTGATGACAATCTTATTATCTATCACAATTATGTATAAATATGCGGCAGAAACTATGAAAAGAGTGAAAGCCTTTAGTAATCTTTATAAGATAGGCTGTACAAGAAAGAAGATTGCTTCTTATATCAAAAAAGAAGTGATTCTTTTCTATTCATTACTTGTTTTAATACCTATTGTTTATCTTACAATTGTCATGATTCAGGTTTATATGCATACACCGGATACTTTAGGGCTCATTATTATGTTGTTTGGTGTGGATATCATTCCACAGATGATTCTTGCAGTGATGACTTATTATATTTATATGAAGAATGTTTATACAGAAATAGGGGAAGTACTATGAGTGAAATACTAGTTGCGAAAAATATAACTAAAATATATGGTATTGGTACAAGCCATACCTTTGAAGCATTACATGGTGTCTCTATGACTATGAATGAAGGAGAATTCATCTGTGTCATGGGACCAAGTGGTGCAGGTAAATCAACTTTTATTAATAATCTATCTACAATTGATATTCCTACAAAAGGGAAGGTTTATATCAATGATGCTGAAGTAAGAAGTATGGGTGAAAATGAAATAGGTAAGTTTCGTTATGAGAACCTTGGATTTATCTTCCAGGAATTCAACTTATTAGATTCTCTCACTGTTCTTGAAAATATTGCAGTTCCTCTTTCTCTTGCAAATTTGCCACAGGAAGAAATAGAAGCAAGAGTTAAAGAAACAGCGTCACGTTTATCTATTGATTCATTACTTCATAAGTATCCTAATGAATGTTCAGGAGGACAAAGACAGCGTGCAGCCATCTGTCGTGCCCTTGTCACTCATCCTAAACTTATTGTAGCGGATGAACCAACAGGTAACTTAGATTCTCACACATCACATGAAATATTGGAAATATTCAAAGAATTAAATGATCAAGATGGTGTTTCTATACTTATGGTGACTCATGATCCGATGATTGCCAGTTATTCACAGAAATTGCTTTACATTAAAGATGGTGTTATTGCAAAGCAAGTCGTGAAGGGGGATTTGACACAGAAGGAGTATTTCCATAAAATAGTAGACGTTAACTCAGCAGAGTC
Organism: Catenibacterium sp. GCM10023432; assembly: GCF_042651925.1. Classification (NCBI taxonomy): domain Bacteria; kingdom Bacillati; phylum Bacillota; class Erysipelotrichia; order Erysipelotrichales; family Coprobacillaceae; genus Catenibacterium; species Catenibacterium sp. GCM10023432. The sequence continues at coordinate 8,340 of NZ_JBHSEB010000045.1, forward strand.
AATGTCTTTATTTGAGGGGGAATAAGTATATGAGTGGAATTGTTTTAGAAGGTGGTACATTTAGACCAATCTTTTCATGTGGTATTATGGATTGTTTGAATGATCATGATATTATGTTTGATTATTGTATAGGTGTAAGTGCAGGAATCACTGATGGTGTTTCTTATGTATCAAAACAGCCTAGAAGAAATCTTGAGATACTAAAAACGTATCGCCATGATCCTCGTTATATTGGTCTTAGAAACTATAAGACGGATCATTCTTTATTTGGTTTAAAGTTTGCCTATGAAACAATTTCTAATGAACTTAATCCTTTTGATTATGATACATTTTATAAGTCTCATACAAAAGTACTTGTAGGTGTCACAAATGCAAATACAGGAAAAGCAGAATATATAGATGGTCATAAAATAGATCGCCATTGTACAGTGTTAAAGGCAACATGTGCTATTCCTATTGTATTTCCTGCAATCAAAATAGGTGAGAATGAATATTTTGATGGCGGTATTGCAGATTCTATTCCTGTAAAGAAAGCAATAGAAGATGGTAATAAGAAGCTTTTGATTATTCTTACTAGACCAAAGGGTTATAAGAAGACACTCAATTTTTCAACTCAATTTGCAGCACAGGTTGTGTCTCGTAAATACCCACTTCTTAAAGATGCCTTGCTTTCACGTCATATCAACTATAATGAAACATTAGACTATATTGACAAGCTAGAAAAAGAAGGCAAGGCACTTGTATTAAGACCAACAGAAGAAGTTATTATTGATTCTATGGAAAAGGATCTAGATAAGATTCAAAGAATTTATGATTATGGTTATGCACTTGCTTTAGAAGATCTAGAAGAAATAAAGGCAATATGTCATGAATAGAGTCTCTTGAAAGAGGCTCTTTTACTATTTATAATAGTTTCAGGAGCTGATGCAAATGAAACCTATTATAGGAATATTACCTTTATTTGATGAGAAAAAAGAGAATTATTGGCTGCTTCCAGGATATATGAAAGGTATTATGAATGCAGGAGGTATTCCTGTGATGTTACCTTTTATTGAAAATATAGAAGATATTAAACAATTATCAGAGAACTTTGATGGTTTTCTTTTTACTGGCGGCCCAGATATAGATCCTGTTTATTATCATGAAGAGAAGAAGGAAAATTGTGGAGATTTAACACCTTATAGAGATACACTAGAAAGTCAGTTATTTAAAGAAGTATATGCTTTAAATAAACCAATATTAGGAATATGTAGAGGGCATCAGTTGCTTAATGTATTATGTGGTGGAACATTATATCAGGACTTACCATCAGAATATAAAAGTACTATAACCCACAGAATGAAACCACCTTATGACAATAAGCAGCATACAGTTACTCTTGTAGAGGATACACCATTAAAGAGTCTACTTAATAAAACTATTCTGCCAGTTAATAGCTGTCATCATCAAGCAATCAAAGAACTAGGAAATGATTTACAACCTATGGCTATAAGTGAAGATGGTTTAGTCGAATCATGTTATGCACCTAATAAGAAGTTTGTATGGGGTGTACAATGGCATCCTGAATTCATGTGTACAGAGAAAGAAAGTCAGAAAATATTTGAAGAGTTTATAAGAAAATGCAGAGAGTAAAATGGAATATTAAATTAAAAGGACATATATACCCATGTATTGTTTCATTTAAAAAGATGAAAACAATCAGGGTGAAGATCAGAGATAATTATTTAGAGGTGAGTGCACCTGCTGGTACAAGCGAGAAGTATATTCGTGATTTAATCTATGAAAATGAAGAGGATTTATATGCACGATTATCTTCTTATGTCCCTTATTTTGATCTAAGAGAGGATGGGTATGTCTATATCTTTGGTAGGAAATATCAAATAGTTGTCAGAGATATTAAGAAGAAACAATGTGCAATTCATGGAGATAGTATTTATGTGTATACTTCTTATATAGAAAATGCGTTAGGGATATATCTTTCTCAGATACTCTATGAATACTTAAAAACGAGAACGGCAGAATATCTTCCTTTATTTAATCGACCTATGCCACGTATTCAAATCAAACAATATAAAGGAAGATGGGGCAGCTGTTATGATCAATTGAACCTTGTGACATTTAATTTCTCTTTAGTTTATTTAGATAAAGAGTTGATTGATTATGTAATTGTGCATGAGTTATGTCATTTTATTGAACCAAATCATTCTCCTCGATTCTATGCAGAAGTCAAAAAGAGAATGCCTGATTATAAGAAACGTATGAAAATATTGGAGGAAAAGCATGTATGATTCAATCAGTGAATAATAAAACAATTAAAGACCTTGTAAAATTAAAAAACAAGAAAACAAGAGATGAAAAAGGACTTTTTCTAGTAGATGGATTCCACATGGTAGAAGAAGCAAAAAAAGCAGGACTATGTGATTTAGTTATTAGTACAGATGAATCATTAGAAGGACAGGATAAAGTGCTTGTTGTGTCTGATTCTGTTATGGAAAAATTGTCCTATACAAAAACACCACAGCCTATTATGGCTGTATGTCATAAGAAGGATAATATTTTAAAACACTATGATCGTGTCTTGATTTTAGATGGTGTACAGGATCCAGGAAACTTAGGAACTATCCTTCGTTCAGCACTTGCTTTTGGCTTTAAACAGATTGTCATGAGTCCTGATTGTGTAGACTTATACAATGATAAGGCCTTGCGTTCTACTCAGGGGGCTGTTTTTCATTTAGATATTGTCCGTGATGAATTGAGTCATGTTATTCCAGAACTACAGAAGTTAGGGGTACGTGTCATTGCGACAAGCTTACATAATGCGTCTTCTATTGATGATATTAAATCAACAGATAAGATGGCATTTGTTATGGGAAATGAAGGGAATGGTGTGAGAGATGAAACAATTGCGATGTCTGATGCCTCTCTTTATATTCCTATTGATACAATGGAATCACTTAATGTTGGTGTAGCGGCAGGTATTGTGATGTATACCTTTAAGGGGGGTTCACTATGATTAGACAGCATATCTATTTTTCAGGAAGAGTACAAGCTGTTGGATTCCGTTTTAGAGCACAGATGAATGCGACTCAGTTAGGACTTACTGGCTGGGTTAGAAATCTCTTTGATGGACGTGTAGAAGCAGAAGTACAGGGAGAAATAGAACAGATTAATCGTTTTATCAATAAGATGAAAAATGAACAATGGATAGACATCACTGATATGGAAGTGGAAGATATCCCTGTAGAAAAAGGAGAGAGAAAGTTTGATGTCACATACTAGACAATCTCTTTTAAAATCTTTTCAGCATGCCTTTGAAGGCATTATCCATACAATTAAGAAAGAACGTAATATCAAAATACATCTTTCTTTTATGTGTGCAGTGATCTTATGTGGTTTCTATTTTCATATTACGAAGATTGAATGGATGATCTGTCTTATTCTATTTGCACTTGTTTTGTCATTAGAACTTGTCAATACTGCGATTGAAGCAGTGGTAGACTTAGCGTCACCAGATGTTCATCCTCTTGCAAAGCTCTCTAAAGACGCTGCAGCAGGTGCTGTGCTTATTAGTGCGATCATTTCAGCTATTATTGGCTTGATGATTTTTATTCCTTATATTATTTAAAAAAGCGGGCTATTTAAATAGTCCGCTTTTATCCATCATGTCTAATGCATGTTCTATTGTATCATCACTTTGTACTAGAGCCATACGTACATAGCCTTCACCTTGAGTACCAAATGCATTACCTGGTACCACAAGAACACCTGTTTTATCAAATAGTTCCTTTACAAAAGTTTCAGAATCTTTAAACTTGTCAGGAATCTTCGCCCATACAAACATAGTACCCTTAGGCATATCGATATCCCAACCAATAGACTTACAGCCATTGACTAATAAATCTCTTCTATGTTGATAAGCATTTCTTGTTTTTTCTACACATGATTGATCCTGTGTTAATGCTTTAATCGCACCTTTTTGAACTGGTAAGAACATACCATAATCTAGATTAGATTTTAATGATTTTAGTTTTCCAATGATTTCTTTATTACCAAGTGCAAAACCAATACGTGCACCTGCTAAACCATATGTCTTGCTTAATGAGTTGAATTCAATACCCACATCCTTAGCGCCTTCAAATTCTAAGAAGCTGCGTCCTGGTCCTTCAAACAATAATTCACTATAGGCATTATCATGAAGAACCATGATGTTGTATTTCTTTGCGAAGACAATGAGTTTCTTATAGAATTCATCATTCGCAACACCACATGTTGGGTTATTTGGATAAGACACAATCATATACTTTGCATCCTGTGCAGTCTTTTCATCAATCATATCAAAATCTATTAAATAATCATTTTCCTTTAATAAAGGCATAGTAACAACTTTAGCCCCAGCGAGTAGTGGCCCATCTCTAAAGATTGGATAACATGGATCTTGTACAAGTACGATATCACCTTCATCTACTAAAGTTAAAGCAAGATGTGCTAAGCCATCCTGAGATCCAAGTAATGATGTCATTTCAGTTTCGGGATCAATAGTGACACCGTATCTTTTTTCATACCATTCTTTTACAGTGTTTTGAAGATCAACGGCATCCTTAATCGCATAAAGATAGTTTTCTGGCTTCATTGCCTCCTTTGCGATTGTTTCCATGACTTCCTGAGTTGGAGGGATATTAGGTGCTCCAATACTCAAATCAATGACTTCTAGTCCTTGCTTTTTTCTTTCACTACGCATATTTGCAAGTGTAGTGAAGATGCTTTCTCCGAAGAGATCCATTCTTTTTGAAAATTTCATTTTATATACGTCCTCTCTTTAAGTATCATAATACAAATATTAAACAAATGAAAGAGGGTTTCGGCTTGTTCGATAGATAAGATTTCATCTTGTCTTTTTCCTAATTATTAGGTATAATACATGAGAACACGAAGAAAAGGACTAGTATGTAATATACTTATATTGAGAGAGGAAGAGGCTGGTGGAAATCTTCTTATAAGATATTATTGAATTCACCTTGGAGTGCGGCTAATCCCCGCCGTAACACTGACGTTATAAGTGATAAAGTGCATATAGTGTATACTATATGAATTTAGGATGGTACCGCGATTTAAGTCGTTCCTATTGGAACGGCTTTTTATTTTTTTAAGGAGGAAAGTTATGGATGAATTATTAAAAATCCAGGAAGAGGCACTTGCAAAAATTGCAGCTTGCGCTGATGCGAAAGAATTAAATGACTTACGTGTGTTCTATCTTGGTAAAAAAGGACCTATTCAGGCTGCTATGAAATCAATGAAGACTATGGCTCCTGAAGAAAGAAAAACATTTGGACAGGTTTCAAATAAGACTAAACAGGAAATTGGACAGGCTATTGAAGAAAAGAAAGCTTATTTAGAAGAAAAAGCTTTAAATGAACGTTTACTTGCAGAAGATATTGATATCTCTTTACCAGGTAATCGTTTACCAGTAGGATCTGTACATCCTTTAACACGTGTTAAGGAAGACTTAGAAGAATTATTCCTAGGTATGGGATATAAGGTTGCTGAAGGACCTGAAGTAGAATCAGATCATTTCAACTTTGAATTAATGAACTTACCTAAAGGACACCCTGCAAGAGATATGCAGGATACATTCTATATTGATGAAAATACATTAATGAGAACACATACTTCTCCTGTACAGGCACATGTTATGTTAGAAGCTAAGGGTAAAGGTCCTATTAAGGTTATCTGCCCTGGTAAGACATACCGTCGTGATGATGATGATGCCACTCATTCACATCAGTTCATGCAGTGTGAAGGACTAGTCATCGATAAGAATATCACTATGGGTGATTTAAAGGGTACATTAGATGTTTTCGCTAAGAAAATGTTTGGTGAAAAACGTGAAATTCGTTTAAGACCTTCTTATTTCCCATTCACAGAACCAAGTGTAGAAGTAGATATCTCTTGTGGCAACTGTGGTGGTAAGGGCTGTGCTATGTGTAAAGGTACTGGATGGATTGAAGTATTAGGTGCTGGTATGGTCAACCCTCATGTATTAGAAATGTGTGGATTTGATCCTAAGGAATACCAGGGATTTGCATTTGGTATCGGACTAGAAAGAGTTGCTATGTTGAAATATGATATTGATAATATCCGTGATTTCTACAATAATGACTTAAGATTCTTAGAACAGTTCGAAAGAAAGGAGTAGTATATGTTAGCTAGTTTACATTTATTAAATAGATATGTGAAAGTAGATGATCAAGATCCTGCAGAACTTGCAGAAAAGATCACTCGTATTGGATTAGAAGTAGAAGGACAGGGACCTCTTGCAAAAGGAACTAAGCTTGTTGTTGGTTATGTAAAGGAATGTATTGAACATCCTAATTCTGACCATCTTCATATTTGTCAGGTAGAAACTGCCCCTGGTGAAGTAAGACAGATTGTATGTGGTGCACCTAATGTGGCTGCTGGTGAAAAGGTTATTGTGGCATTACCAGGATGTGAACTTGAAGGTGGTAAGATTTCTTCAGGTGCTATTAGAGGCGAAAAGTCTGATGGTATGATCTGTTCTATTGCAGAGCTTGGATTAGATAACCGTTTATTAAAAGAAGAAGATAAAGCCGGTATTCATGTATTACCAGAAGATGCGCCAGTAGGTACAGAAGCACTTTCTTGCCTTGGTTTAGATGATTATATTCTTGATATTGGTTTAACACCAAATAGAGCTGATTGTATGGCTATGCAGTCTTTAGCTTATGAAGCAGCTGCTGTATTAGGTAGAAAAGTTACTTTACCAGAAATCAAGAAATATCCTGAAGAAAAGAGTGAAATTGAAGTTTATGTAGAAACTCCTTTATGCTCATTCTTTGGTGCTAAATTAGTAAAGGGTGTAACAACTAAAGAATCACCTAAATGGATGCAGAATGCGCTTCTTGCATCAGGTATCAAGCCTATTAATAATATTGTAGATATCTCAAACTTCGTCATGGTTGAAACAGGTCAGCCTATTCATATGTATGACTATGATAAGCTTGCAAAGAAGGCTTTCGTCATCAAGACTGGATTCAATCAGAAGGCTGTTCTTCTTGATGAAAATGAATATGAAATCTTACCTGAAGATGTTATTGTATCAACTGATGATGGCATTGGCTGTGTTGCTGGTGTTATGGGTGGTAATGATACTAAGATTGATAAGAATACTAAAAATATCGTTATTGAAGCAGCAACTTTTGATGGTGCTGCATTAAGAAATACAGCAAGACGTATGAACTTATTAACAGATGCATCACAGCATTATATCAAGGGTGCTATTGATACAATGAGTTCATTAAAGGTATTAGATCGCTGCACTGATTTATTAGTACAGTATGCTGATGCTGAAACTATTTATGAAACAGTACATACACCTCTTGATGAAACAAGAAAAACTGTCACTATTGAATTATCAAGAGTAAATGGCTTGCTAGGTACTTCATTAACAGTTAAAGAAGTATCTGATATTTTCGATAGCTTATGCTTTGAATATACATTAGAAGATGAATTATTTACTGTAACTGTTCCTACATATCGTAATGATATTACTATGGATGCAGATTTAGTGGAAGAAGTCGCACGTATCTATGGATATGATAATCTTCCAACTACTTTACCAGTCATGAATATGACAGATGGTGTCTTAACACCAAAACAGTCTAAAGAACAGTTGATTAGACATACACTTGTAGACCTTGGTTTACATGAAACATTAACTTATACATTGACAAGTGAAGCAGCTGTCAATGAATTCAACTTATTCCATTCTTTAGACAATACAGTTAAGTTAATGAGTCCTTTGAGTGAAGAAAGAAGTGCTGCAAGAAAATCACTTATTGGTTCTCTTTTACAGACAATTCATTACAACAATGCACATTCAAACAAAGATGTAAACATCTTTGAAATTGCGAATACATATTCTGACAAGGAAGTATCTAACTTAGCAATTGCAGTAAGTGGAGACTATGTCAATGTTCCTTGGATGGGTAAGAAGGAAGCGGTTGATTTCTATCTTGTGAAAGGCTTTGTAGAAACATTATTCAAGAAATTATGTATTGAAGAATCACGTTATACTTTTGAAAAGGTAGAAGCAGATAATAAGGACTTCCACCCAGGTAGAAGTGGTTATATCAAGATGGGTAAGGAAATTGTAGGTGTCATCGGACAGGTACATCCTGCAAAGGCAAAAGCTTATGAAGTCAACGATACATATGTGGCAGAATTGAACTTAACAGCTATTCTTGCATTACGTACTCGTGCATTAAAATTCAAGGCTATTCCTCTATATCCTGCAGTATCTCGTGATATCGCTTTAGTTGTTGATTCAAAAGTACCTGCTGCAGATGTAGTTAAGACAATCAAACGTGCAAGCAAACAGCTTGTAAAGAGTGCAGAAGTATTCGATGTTTATGAAGGTGAACATATGGAAGAAGGTAAGAAGTCATTGGCTATCTCACTATTATTCCAGGATCCATCTCGTACATTGGATGACGCAACAATCAACTCAGCTATGGAAAAAATTCTTGAAGCCTGCAAGAAGGACCATAACGCCGTGTTAAGAGGTTAAGATCAGTGCTTGCACTGATCTTTTTTTACTTATGAAACTGATTTTTTCGGATTTAGATGGGACACTCCTTCATAGTGATAATACGCTTTCTGATATGACATTACAGGCTATAAAGAAGGTGTATGAATATGATGATTTGTTTATTCCTATCTCTTCGAGACTTCCTGAAAGTATTCAATCATTTGTCCCTTATAAAGCACCTCTGGTCGCTCATAATGGCGCACTGATTATTTTAGGGGATGAAATCATCTCTTATACAATACCAACGGATATTGTCTATGATATATGTTCTTATTGTAATGATTTAGATTGGAATATTTATGATGGCAATAACTGGTATTCTACAAATCAATATTTTAAAGATCATGCGATAGAAGAGTCTTATATTGGTAAAATATCGATTAAGATTGGATTAGAAGACATTAAAAAAATACAGACCATTCATAAAATAGTCTGTATTGGATTTATTGATCATGTCACTTCTTATTTAAAGGAAACATATCCTTCTTTACATATAACACGTAGTGCTTCTTATTATCTAGAAATCACCAATAAAGAAGCCACTAAAGCCAATGCGATACAAACGGTGGCCCATCATTATCAAATACCATTAGAGAATACAATCGCCTTTGGAGATTATTATAATGATGAAGATATGTTAGATATTGCAGGGGTAAGTTATGTAGTAGACAATGCTCCTGATGACTTAAAAGAAAAAGCAGATCATGTTACTTTAAGTAATAATGATGATGGTGTTGCCTTTATTTTAAATCAATTTTACGATAAGGAATCGCTTTAATTGTTTCTTTAAAAAAGCCTGGATTCACTAAATCAAGAAGCTGAGCCCCTCTTTTTTCAATATCTAAAGCAGGATGCTTATGTTTTGTGATGTTAGTGATGATTTTATATTCTGTATTCTTTTTAGCTGTTTTAATATAACGCTGTCCACTCGCAGATAAGCCAAGAATATGAATATAATCAATATCCATGGCTTTTTTCATTTCTTCTTTTGTGTTATGAAGAAGAATATGAATAAGCATTCTTTGTATTCTGCTTCTTGTATAACGTTTACTTGTTAAAGCATTGATGAGTTCTTCTAAATTGTAGGTTTCTTGATTCACTTTATACAAGCGGTCATCCAAACCTTCTTCAATCATATGAAGCCCTTCAAGAGGAGTAAAGGTAATTAAATACTTTAAATAAGGGTAGAACTCTTCTAGAGTAAAGAAATGAGAGTCTTTATATGTATTGTAGCCAGGTAATTGATGGGCTACATCTTTTCCCAGCTTTAGTGCAATGCGTAAAGATGTGGCGCTAGAAATGCTTTGAATATCTTTTGCATGATAATCATTGGTACGCTTAATGCAGTGCATGGAAATAGGATACTGATTATGAACTACCTCTTTAACATAACTTAGTCCTAATAAATCATTAGGTGTTCTCACTTCCTTATTTAAAATAAACTGCAATGCTTGATTACACGCATCAGGATAACGTAATCCATCCTTCATGCCTTCTTTTACTTTCATATTGTAAGTATCCGGGTCTTGTTCAATACCTTCAGCTATTTCTATGAATGTCTCAATATTGCCATCCTCGCTGCCAAATACAAGATCAGTCACTCCCATTTCGTGGAGTAATGTCACTGCACCTTTCGCAAAATAATCGGCACTCTGACAGGCATAAACAAGTGGAAGTTCTATAACGATATCTATGCCTTCTTCTATTGCGATTGCGGCTCTTTTTTGATAGCTGATTATGGCAGGCTCTCCTCTTTGTACAAAAGAACTGCTCATGACGCATATAGTTAAATCAGGCTTAATTCGTCTTTTAGCTTCTTGAAGATGTAAACGATGGCCTAAATGATAGGGGTTATATTCTGTAATAATACCTAGTATTCTCATGGAATCACCTCAAAAAGTATTTTATCATAATGGACTGATAATACAAATAATGATATACTTTTTGTATTAGGAGGATTATAAATATGGCTTTAGAATTTAGATATGATACACAATTATTAATTGATGGTCATGACTTAGATGAAGATGAAATCAATGATTACATTACTGAACATTTTAAAGGAGACTGCCTTCTTGCAGTAGGTGATGAAGACTTAATTAAGATTCATTTCCATACAAATGAACCATGGCAGTTATTAGAATATTGTTCTACATTAGGTGAAATCTATGACATCGTTGTAGAAGATATGGATCGTCAGTCTAGAGGTCTTAAAGGATAACTTTCATCTTTGATGAAAGTTTTTTTATAACTATGTTTGGATTAGGTACGATTATTAACTGCAGTGCTATTATTATAGCTGGCATTGCAGGTATGGTATTTGGAAATCATTTAAAGGAGTCCATGCAGGATACTTTGATGAAGGCAGATGGTGTCGCTGTTATTTTCATAGGTATTGCAGGAGCATCAAGTAAAATGCTTGTAATAAAGGGTGGCACTATCGATACAACAGGTACTATGATGATGATTATTTCATTATCTCTTGGTGCGATTGTAGGAGAAATGTTAGATTTAGATGGCAAGATGATTCACTTTGGTGAATGGCTTAAAATAAAAACTGGAAATGCGAAAGATAAGAAGTTTGTAGATGGCTTTGTGACAGCATCTTTAACAGTCTGTATTGGTGCGATGGCAGTTGTAGGATCTATTGAAGATGGAATCCATGCCGATCACTCTATTCTTTTCGCAAAAGCAATACTCGATTTTGTGATTATTCTTGTCATGAGTGCAACTCTAGGTAAGGGATGCTTATTCTCTTTTGTACCAGTAGGCTTATTTCAGGGAACAATCACTCTTTTAGCAAGTCTGATCAGTCCTTTTATTACTGCATCAGCTATGAGTGCTCTCTCATATATAGGTTCAATACTTATATTTTGTGTAGGAGTTAATCTTGTGTTTAATACAAAAATACGCGTTGCAAACCTTTTACCGGCTTTGATTGTGGCGTGTATATGCACTGTTTTTCCATTGTAAGAAACTTTTGCTTGCAATTATTCTTGTTTTTTGTAGAATATTTATGAGGAGTGAAGACGATGGAAAACAAGATTCGATTAAGCCCGAAAAGAATCCTTAATAAAGAATTTTCTATTGAATCAAAAGGCTATAGCGCAAATGAGGTAGATAGTTATCTTGATATTGTGAAAGAAGATTATCTGAATTTCCAATCTATGCTGAATGATTCTTATGATGAAATTGAAAGTCTTCAAAAAGAGAATAGTGCTTTAAGAAGAAAACTCAATGAATTATTAAGAGAAAGACAGGAACAGAGAGATAATGCACGCGTCATGGAAGAGAACTTGAATAACAATGTCGATGTCCTCAGACGTATTTCTCAATTAGAAAGAGAAGTCTATCATAAAAATAAAGACTAATATGTGTCTGCGAGAACTGATCGCTGGAAACAGAGGAAAGTCCGTGCTGCCACTATCTGAGATGATAGTAGTGATCGTGCTGAGGCTAATAACCTCAGGCAGAAATGACAACGGTGAACGCCTAAGTCGTAAGATATGGAACTAGCCATAAAGTGCCACAGAAACGAATACTGTTAGAAATGACAGGGTGAAAAGGGGTAAACTTCGCGAGGCAGAAACCCAAATTTTGGTAGGGGAGTCTAGCAAAAGGAATTGAACGGATGCTAGGTAGAGTAATCTAAGATAAATGATGAGTTGAAAAACAGAACACGGCTTATAAGAGCAGACTCATAGATGGTTTCCATTTGGGGGACCGTCTTTTTTGTCTGTCTATAATAGTTGTAAAATGCCACTATTTGTGGTTAAATAGACTTGACATAAATGCAAGGAGGCTTTGAAATGAATATTAGTGAAATAATAAAGAAAACGAGAGAGGAGAAAGGATTAACTGTAGAGGAATTATCTTCTCAGACAATGCTTTCAGTTGCGATTATTAAAGATTTAGAAAATGGTGACTTTGATCATTATCAAGGTGAAGAAGCTTATGTGAAAATGTATTTAAGAAAGATTTGTCGCGCTCTTGATATAAATGAAAAAGAAGTACAGAATGAGTATTTAAATCTTACTCAGAAAATTGAGTTAGAAGAACTACAGGAAGCAGAACAGCAGAATGAGGAAGTAAAGAAGAGACAGTCTGCCGATGAGGAAAAAGCTAAAGCTTTCCGTTTTGAAAAGCCACCGTTTACAAATTCAAATAAAGGTGTTATGGGTAATAAAAGTCATTTAAATGTCATAAGAGTGATTATTATAGTATTATTAGTGGCAATGATTTTCTTAGTGGCTTTCTTTGCAATCAGTAAAACAAAGTCAAATGTTGATGCACCATCATTTACATCTGACCAGCAGACAGCAGCAGGTGAAGTAACTAAGAAACCATCAAAGAAGAAAGACAAGACAACTCCAAAGAAGGATGAAACACCAGCTGTTACTTATACTAGAAATAGTGATTTAAATTATAATTTTAAATTAAAGGATTCTAATGCAGAAACATTCAAGTTAAAGGTTGAATATTCTAAGAAATGCTGGGGAAGCCTTTATGTAAACCGTGCTAAATATACTGAATTTGAAGGTAAGGTATATAATGAAGGTGATAGTGTTGAATTGACACTCAATACTGCAGAATTCAATACATTAAGACTTGTAAGTGGTGAACAGTCTGGTGTAAAGGTTTATGTTGATGATGTTGAAGTGCCATTAACAGATGAAGAAAAGGCTGAATCTGGATTGAAATATACTTATTTGACATTGGAGAAGTAAGATGAATTTACCAAATAGATTAACAGTAACACGTTTGTGTCTTGTACCAGTATTTATAATTTTATATTTATGTCCTTATTATACAGATATTAGTGTACCTCAGATTCATTTCCTATTTACTGATATTTCCGTTATTCAGCTACTTGCCTTTGTTATATTCTTAGGTGCTTCTATTACTGACTTTTTAGATGGCTACCTTGCAAGAAAAAATCATCTTGTCACTACATTTGGAAAGTTTGTTGATCCAATTGCAGATAAGATGCTTGTTAACTCTGCATTAATCTTACTTTCCTGGAATAATAAGATGTCAGTTCTAGCACTTCTTGTTATGATTTTAAGAGATACTTTTGTGGATGGTGTTCGTCTTGTAGCCTCTGGCTCTAATAGAGTACTTGCTGCAAGTATTTATGGAAAATTGAAGACAGTGACTCAGATGGTAGGTATTTGTCTTCTTCTATTAAATAACCCGATCTTTGCATTATGGGATATTCCATTTGCAAACTATGTTATTAATGTTGCCGCATGTGTTTCATTATTATCAGGTGTTGATTATTTTTGGAAGAATAGAGATTTAATCATGGAGAGTATGTAAAATGGAAGAAATAGTAAGACTATTGATAGAAAAGAATGTTTCTATTTCTAGTGTTGAAAGTTTTACAGTAGGAAACTTTGCAGCAGCTCTTGGATCCGTTCCAGGAGTTTCTGCTGTTTATAAGGGAAGTCTTGTCAGTTATCAGAACATTATCAAGCATAAGGTGTTAGGCATCCCTCAGGAAGTCATTGACACTTATGGTGTTGTATCTAATGAAGTGGCAGGGCTTATGTGCATTAATGGACAGAAAATGTTCGATACAGATCTTTGTATTTCTTTTACAGGCAATGCCGGTCCAGATGCCATGGAAGGCAAGAAAGTAGGTCTCATTTATATTGGTATTGCCTATAAGAGTGATGTTCATACTTATGAATATGAATTGTCAGGAAGTCGCAAGCAGATTGTGGAACAGGCTATTGCGATTGGAAAAATGAAGATTTCTGAAATTTTGAAGTAATTTACAAATAATAATCGTATGAATATGTATGGAGGTATATGTTTATGGCGAAAGAAAAGAAGTCATCGGTAAAAGATACTGATGCAGCATTGGATGATGCTATCAGTCAAATTGAAAAGAAATTTGGTAAAGGGTCTGTGATGCGTCTTGGAGATCGTGCAGCGGTGGATGTAGATGTTATCCCTTCAGGCTCTTTAACCCTTGATAAAGCATTAGGTATTGGTGGTTACCCTAAAGGACGTATTATTGAGATTTATGGTCCTGAATCAAGTGGTAAAACAACTCTTACATTGCATGCGATTGCCCAGGCGCAAAAACAGGGTGGTAAAGCAGCATTTATTGATGCTGAGCATGCCATTGACCCTGTCTATGCAAAGAATTTAGGTGTTGATATTGATGAATTGATTCTTTCACAGCCAGATAGTGGTGAGCAGGCATTAGAAATTGCTGAAATGCTGGTGCGTTCTGGTGTGATTGATTTGATCGTTATTGACTCAGTTGCTGCTTTAGTTCCTCAGGTTGAATTAGATGGTGAAATGGGTGATGCGGCAGTTGGCTTACAGGCACGTTTAATGAGTAAGGCCTTAAGAAAACTTTCAGGTGTTATGAATAAAACGAACTGCACAGTAATCTTTATTAACCAGTTACGTGAAAAGATCGGGGTTATGTATGGTAATCCGGAAACAACAACTGGTGGCCGTGCCTTGAAGTTCTATTCTTCTGTACGTGTAGAAATTAGAAGAAGTGAACAGATCAAACAGAATGGTGAGATTGTTGGTAATAAAGCCAATATCAAGGTTGTCAAGAATAAAGTAGCACCTCCATTTAAGACAACTCAGGTTGATATCATCTATGGTAAAGGCATTTCACGTGATGGTGAAATTCTTGATTTAGCAGTTGAAGGCGATATTGTGGAAAAATCAGGTGCCTGGTACGCTTATAATGGTGAAAAAATTGGACAGGGAAGAGAAAATGCGAAGAATTTTCTTCTTGAACATCCTGCCATCTTTGCAGAAGTAGAAGAAAAAGTTAAAGCACAGCTTTTTGGAAATGAAGAAGCTGATGCGTAAATAGTCTCATTTTCAGGCGGATGATTCCGCCTTTTATTGAATTATGGTGTAAATATGAAGAAAACAGAACAGCTTATTATAAAAACATTCTTAGAACTTGTTGAGGAAAAAACTCTTGATAAGATTACTATCCAGGATATTGCAGATCAATGTGGTATTAATAGAAACACTTTCTATTATCACTTTGCAGATATCTATTCCTTGATTGAAACAATCTTTAAAGATCATTTAGCAACCATTGAACAAATGTTTGAAGATGGTGCATCCTGGAGTGAATGCTCAGAGAAAGCCCTGAAATTTCTGGTAGAAAATCGTCGTGCTATTAGACATATTGCTTTCTCAATGAGTCGCAATCAGTTAGATCATTATCTATTTGTTGTTTTCAAAAAAATATTTACAGAATACTTATTAGATAACTTTATTGTTGATATATCTGATGAAAAGTTTGATGATCTTATTTTATTTTATACTTATGCAATCATGGGATGCATAAATCATAATTTTATTGAAAACAACAATGATATAGAATTAGAGGAACTTTTAGATAAGTTTAATACAACTTTATTGATGACAAATCCCCTTAAATCAAGTAAGTAGTCTTAATGGAAGACTGCTTTTTTCGTGTTTGTATGATTGAAAAGTTTATATAAATACCTTATAATATAACTAGTGCTTTTTAGCACTTTTATACATAGGACACGGAGGACTTATATATGAGCTTAATTAAAGTCTTGACCTATGTTCTTGTATTTCTTTTAGGTATAGGATGTTATTATTTATATATCCGTTTAAAAATTTCTAAAGCAAATACAGATGCCAAAACAATTGTTGAAGAAGCTAATACAAAAGCAGACAATCTAATTAAAGAAGCATTGCTTGATGCAAAAACAAAAGCTTATGAATATAAGCTTGAAGCTGAAAAAGAAGCAAAGCAGCAGCGCTTAGAATTGACTAAGTTTGAAAATAAGCTATTACAACGTGAACAGAACATCGACCGTAGAGATATTTCTTTACAGGGGAAGGAAGATGCTCTTGAAGCAAGAAGCCAACAATTAAATAAGAAAAAGGCGGAACTAGAGGTCAAGGAAGAAAAACTACAGCATCAGATTGATGAAAAAGTAGCCGAACTTGAAAAAATTGCAGCTATGTCTGCACAGGAGGCAAAAGCTGAACTCTTCAAGCAGGTAGAACAGCGTATGGAGACTGAAGTCACTGCTTATATCAAAGAACAGGAAGATGAAGCAAAAACAAAGGCTTCACTATTTGCAAAAGATATCATTGCGAATGCCCTTAACCGTTATTCTCAGGAAGAAGTCATTGAACGCACAGTCAGTGTAGTTGCTCTTCCAAGTGAAGAAATGAAGGGTCGTATTATTGGCCGTGAAGGTCGTAATATTAAAGCGATTGAAAATGCAACTGGTGTAGATTTGATTATTGATGATACTCCAGAAGTGATTACATTATCATGTTTTGATCCAATTCGTCGTGAAGTGGCACGTTTATCACTTGAAACATTAATTCATGATGGGCGTATTCAGCCAGGACGTATTGAGGAAGTTGTTGCTAAGACTAAAAAAGATCTTGATGATACTATTTTAAAGGCAGGGCAGGATGCTGTCTTTGAATTAGGATTATCTCGAATGAACAAAGAACTTGTCATGATGATTGGTAAGTTGAAATATCGCACAAGTTATGGACAGAATGCTTTACAGCATTCATTAGAGGTGGCTCATTTTGCTGGTATTATGGCCGCTGAACTTGGATTAAATCAGCAGCTTGCTAAACGTGCTGGTTTATTGCATGACTTAGGAAAAGCAGTTGACCATGAAATGGAAGGAAGTCATGTTGAATTAGGTGCAAAATTCGCTAAGAAATTTGGTGAAAATGCGACTGTAATCAATGCAATTGAATCACATCATGGAGATGTTCCAGTAACATCAATTATTGCAGTACTGGTCTCTGCAGCAGATACACTATCAGCTGCTAGACCTGGTAGTCGAAGTGAGAAAATTGAAAATTATATCCAGAGACTTGAAAAACTTGAAGAATTACCTAAACAGTTTGACGGTGTGGATAATGTATTTGCCATCCAGGCAGGTCGTGAAATCAGAGTAATCGTTAATCCAGAAAAGATTGATGACTTAAAGGCACACAAACTTGCAAGAGATGTCAAAGAAAAGATTGAAACCGAACTCACTTACCCAGGACATATTAAAGTAACTGTGATCCGTGAGATTCGTGCTAATGAAATAGCTAAGTAGATAGGATCATCCCTATCTACTTTTTATTTAAGGATGTGAACAAAAATGAATATATTATTTATTGGTGATATTTTTGGTAAGACAGGACGTAAAATGATTGCAACGTACCTCCCAAAAATTGTAGAGAAATATAGTGTAGAATGCGTTATAGCGAATGGTGAGAATACAAGCCATGGTAAAGGATTACTACAGAAACACTATGATGAATTACTGTCTCATGGTATTTCTTTGATTACAATGGGAAATCATACTTATTCTAAGAAAGAAATCTTTGAATATATAGATGAAGCAGATAAACTAATTGTTCCACTAAATAAGCCTAAGGCGATGCCTGGAGTAGGTTCTAGAGTCATTGAAGTAAAAGGAAAGAAAATCAGAGTAACAAACTTACTTGGTCTTACATTTATGGATGGAAAACCACAGAATCCTTTTGAAGCAATTGATCCTGTCTTAGAAGAAGATGACAGTGATATCCATATCATTGACTTTCATGGTGAAGCGACAAGTGAAAAGATTGCTTTTGGCTATTATGTCGATGGACGTGTCAGCGCAGTGCTTGGTACACATACCCATGTTCCTACAGGAGATGAAAAGATTCTTCCGAATGGAACTGCTTTTCAGTGTGATGTTGGTATGACAGGACCTTATGAAAGTGTTATTGGCTGTGAAAAAGAGGGAATCATTGAACGTAGTATAAAAGGTATTATGACACCTTTTAGAGTGGCTGAAGATGAAGGACAGCTATGTGCGACATTGCTTCATTTTGATGGTAACAAGTGTAAGAATATTGAAAGAATAAGAATTGACCCTCAGGTAAAGTTTAAGTGAAAATGAAGGAAAGCGTCTTCACTTTTTGTAAAGAATACAGTATAATGTTTCTAGTTATTGAAGGAGGACATTATTTTTATGGCTAAATGTAAAATTTTAATGCAGACTGCACAGGTGCAGAAGTTAGTTACTTTTTTTGATGGATATAAGGATGACAAAGTAGAATTAAAGTATGTAAGCAAAGCTGGTATTAAAGCTACTTTTGAATGTGAAACAGAATTATCACCAGAAGATGCTGCTGCACATTGTAAGTCTTTATTTAAAAAGACTCCAGAAGGAAGTTATATGTACTTCTCAATCCAGCCTGACGGTTTCTTTGGATAAGATGCATTTTAAGGCACAGGTGAATTCCTGTGCTTTTTTTGTTTAGAAGGGAGATTTTATGGATATTAAAGTCGTTATAGGGCAGATGATTGTATTGTTTGGCTTGATGGGGTTAGGCTTTTTATTGTATAGAGTAAATATTTTAGATTTGAATACTAATAGTAAACTCACATCTTTAGTTTTATCGGTCACGACACCTTGTATGGTATTGAATTCTGTATTATGTACAGAAAAGTACAGTGACTCAAAAACAATCTTTACTATTTTAGGTATTGCAGTTGTTACTTATGTTATAACACCTTTTATAGGTGTACTTTTTAATAAATTATTGCATGTGCCAAAAAATCAAACGGGTTTATATGTATTTATGACAGTATTTTCTAATATTGGCTTTATTGGTTATCCTATTATGAAAGCTATATTTGGAAATGATTCTGTTTTCCACACATCTTTATTTGGCATGGTTTTTAATATTATGCTTTTTACTTTAGGTGTATATTTGATTGGAATTGGCCAGCAGGGAAACAATAAACTGAATTTTAAGAATTTGATTACGCCGGGCGTGATATGTTCATTTCTAGCACTTATTCTCTATTTGATGCATATAAGAGCGCCTAAGATTGTAACAGATTTTACAGGTATGATAGGCGATATGACAACGCCTTTAGCGATGATTATTATCGGTGTTACACTTGGTGCTATGAATATTAAAAAAGTATTTAATGAATTACGTGTCTACGTTTATACACTAGTCAAGCAGCTGATTTTACCGATTATTGCCTATCCAATTATTGCATTTTTGATCAAGGATCATTATTTAAGAGGATTGACTTTGATTATGTTATCTATGCCAGTAGGTAGTTCTGCTGTCTTATTTACTAATAAATATGGCGGAGATAGTGAATTAGCAGCTAAGACAATCTTTATGACGACATTAATCTCTGTTTTGACTATTCCACTTGTCGTCTATATGTTTTTAATTTAATACTTTTACCCCAATTTAGAGGGTTTTTTTTATGAGGGGTATTTGTTATAATGGTGTCGAAAAGGAGCGTTTATGAAAGATTATAGTAAATATTTTAAAGGTCCTTCTTTAAAGGATGCACGTTCTAGAGGTCGTACTGAAGTACAACATTTAGATGATGCATTCGAGATTCCTGCAGATATGGTGGGGATTGGAAAAGGACAGACATATTATATCCAGACTTATGGATGTCAAGCGAATGAAAGAGATACTGAAACATTATCAGGTATCTTAGAAATGATGGGTTATACTCATACTGACGAAGTAAAACAGGCAGATGTTGTATTATTAAATACCTGCGCAATCAGAGAAAATGCTGAAGAAAAAGTATTTGGTAAGATAGGTTACTTGAAGAACATTAAGAAGACTAGACCAAATCTGATTTTTGGTATATGCGGCTGTATGGCACAGGAGGAAGTAGTTGTTAATAAGATTCTAGAGAAATTCCCTCAGGTCGATCTTATTTTCGGTACACATAATATCCACCGTCTCCCAGTTCTATTAAAACAGGCTATGTTAGAAAAGGAACTTGTTCTTGAAGTCTGGTCTAAGGAAGGGGATGTTATTGAAAATCTTCCAAGTCATCGTGCCAATAATTACAAGGCATGGGTCAATATTATGTATGGATGCAATAAATTCTGTACTTATTGTATTGTTCCTTATACAAGAGGTAAGGAACGTTCTCGTGAATTAGAAGAAATTATCAAGGAAGTAGAAGAATTAAAGAATAGCGGCTATAAAGAAATTACATTACTTGGACAGAATGTTAACTCTTATGGTAAGGATTTAAATAACGGCACTGACTTTGCAACATTATTAGAAGCTGTCGCAAAGACTGGTATTGATCGTATTCGATTCACTACAAGCCATCCTTGGGACTTTAATGAGGATATGATTGATATTATCGCTAAGTATGATAATATCATGCCTTCTATCCATTTACCTGTTCAGTCAGGAAATGATGATGTTTTACAGCTGATGGGTAGACGTTATTCAAAGGAAAGCTATTTAAAACTATTTGATATGATTAAAGAAAAGATTCCGGACTGCACTGTGACAACAGATATCATTGTTGGTTTCCCAAATGAAACAGAAGAACAGTTCCAGGATACTTTATCTTTATATAACTATTGTAAGTATGATTTAGCTTATACATTTATTTATTCACCTAGAGAAGGTACTCCTGCGGCAAAGATGGAAGACAATGTCCCTCTTAGTGATAAGGAGCAGCGTTTATATCGCTTAAATGAACTTGTAAATAAATACGCAAATGAAGCCAATCAGAAATACTTAGGACAGGTTGTTAAAGTACTTGTAGAAGGTCCATCTAAGAAGAACCCAGATGTTTTATCAGGTTATACAGAACATAACAAGTTAATTAACTTTAAAGGTGATGCCTCAATGGTGGGACAGATTGTTGATGTTCGTGTGACTGAAGCAAAGACATGGGCTTTAACAGGGGAACAGGTTGAAAGCAGCAACTAAGACTCAGGCAGAAGCTTTAAATAAGCTGATTCTAAGTGATCCGCTTATTCAGGAATTTAAGAAGTATGAAGAGGCCTTAAAGCAGCACCCTGAATTGCTGGCTTTAGAAGATGAAATCAAAGAAGATAGCCAGATTATTCTAAAAAAGAAGGCACTTGGTGAACTGACCGAAGAAGAGATGAAGGCTTATTCAAAGAAGAAAGAATACTTTGAAAATCATCCTCTCATTGTGAATTATTTGAATCTAAAAAGTGAAGTAAATGATTACCTTATACAAGTTGAAACAATCATCAATGAAGAATTATTAAAAGCTATTGACTAAATGTTTTTAAATGTTTATTATTGAATATAATTTATATAAAAAGGAGATTATTATGGCACATATTTTTAATGAACCCTCACACACTTTTAATGAATATTTATTGATTCCTGGTTATTCTAGTGAAGAATGCCAGCCACAGAATGTTAGTTTAAAGACACCTTTAGTTAAATTCAAGAAAGGTGAAGAACCAGCACTTTCATTAAATATCCCTCTTGTATCTGCAGTTATGCAGGCTGTATCTGATGATGGTATGGCAGTTGCTTTAGCAAGAGAAGGTGGATGTTCATTTATCTATGGTTCACAGACAATTGAATCACAGGCAGCAATGGTAAGACGTGTTAAAAACTATAAGGCAGGTTTCGTGCCAAGTGATTCTAACTTAAGCGCGAATGATACTTTAGCAGATGTTCTTGCACTTAAAGAAAAGACTGGTCATTCAACTATGGCTGTTACTGAAGATGGTACAGCAAATGGTCGTTTGATTGGTTTAGTGACTGGTAGAGATTACCGTGTCAGCCGTATGGATGAAAATGAAAAAGTTGTTGATTTCATGACACCTTTTGATAAGTTAGTATGCGGACATAAAGATATTACTTTAAAAGAAGCAAATGATATTATCTGGGAAAACAAATTAAATGCTTTACCAATTATTGATGATGATAATAGACTTCTATATTTCGTATTCAGAAAGGATTATGAATCAAGAAAATCAAATCCTAATGAATTATTAGATGAATCTAAACGTTATGTTGTTGGTGCTGGTATCAACACAAGAGACTTTGCAGAAAGAGTTCCTGCATTAATTGAAGCAGGTGTAGATGTATTA
Organism: Catenibacterium sp. GCM10023432; assembly: GCF_042651925.1. Taxonomy (NCBI): domain Bacteria; kingdom Bacillati; phylum Bacillota; class Erysipelotrichia; order Erysipelotrichales; family Coprobacillaceae; genus Catenibacterium; species Catenibacterium sp. GCM10023432. The sequence continues at coordinate 30,861 of NZ_JBHSEB010000045.1, forward strand.
TGTATCGACTCTTCTGAAGGTTATTCAGCTTGGCAGGCTAACACTATCGCATGGATCAGAGAACACTATGGTGATACTGTAAAAGTTGGTGCTGGTAACGTTGTAGATGGTGAAGGATTTAGATTCTTAGCAGAAGCTGGTGCTGACTTCATCAAAATCGGGATTGGTGGCGGATCTATCTGTATCACTCGTGAACAGAAAGGTATCGGTAGAGGCCAGGCAACTGCAACTATTGAAGTAGCTGAAGCAAGAGATGCATACTTCAAAGAAACTGGTATTTATATCCCAATCTGTTCTGATGGTGGTATCGTTCATGATTACCATATGACTCTTGCTCTTGCAATGGGTTCTGATTTCATTATGTTAGGTCGTTACTTCTCTCGTTTTGATGAATCACCAACTAACAAGGTAAACATCAACGGTCAGTATATGAAAGAATACTGGGGTGAAGGTTCTGCACGTGCTAGAAACTGGCAGAGATATGACTTAGGCGGAGATAAGAAGCTTTCATTTGAAGAAGGTGTAGATTCTTATGTGCCATATGCTGGTAGCTTAAAAGATAACGTTAGTTTATCATTAAGCAAGATGAAGCATACAATGTGTAACTGCGGGGCACTTACAATTGCTGAATTACAGGAAAAAGCGAAGATCCAGCTTGTGTCTGCAACTTCAATTGTTGAAGGTGGCGCACATGATGTCTTATTAAAAGACTCTTCAAATTCAGGTAACAGATAATAGGAGGATGGAAGGAATAATATATTCCTTCCATTTTTGATTTTAAGGGGAATATTCATGGTAATTAATAAAGAAAGACTTGCTCAGACATTTTGTGAAATGGTTTCTATTGATAGTGAATCCTATCATGAAAAGAAGATGAAAGACTATTTGATGAAGGTTTTTAAAGAATGTCATATGGAGTGTATAGAAATGCCTATAGAAGGCTTTGAAGCAGGGAATATTTATGCGGTATTGAAAGGTGATGTTCATAAAGAGCCTATTATGTTTTCAGGACATATGGATACTGTATCACCAGGTAATGGGAAGCATGCTATTGTTCATGAAGATGGACGTATTACAAGTGATGGAACAACAGTTCTCGGTGCTGATGATGTCTCTGCACTTGCTTCTTATATTGAAGCCATTCGTACAATCCAAGAACAGAATATTTCTCATGGTGATATAGAACTTGCCATCAGCGTAGCTGAAGAACCTTATGATGCAGGAAGTGCTTATTATGATTTTGGTCGCATTCAATCACGTATTGGTTATACATTTGATTTAGCGGGTGAAGTAGGCTTAGCAGCAATAGAGGCTCCTTCTATTGTTTCTTTTAAGATTGTTGTTGAGGGTAAAAGTGCCCATGCAGGTTTTAATCCTGAAGATGGTATTCATGCCTTAAAGATTGCCTCAAGTGCCATAATTCGCATTCCTAATGGTCATGTGAATGATAAGACAACAGTCAATTTTGGTACTATTCAGGGTGGAGAAGGACGTAATATTGTCCCTAGAGAAGTTATTATTACTGGAGAAATAAGAAGTTTTGATCACCAAGATGCACTTAACTGGAGCTGTTATATAAAGAAGATCTTTGAAGAAGAAGCAGCAAAAGAACATGGAGATATAGAATTCAGCGATTATGTGCATATAGAGGCATATAAAATTGAAGAGGATGAAGAGGTTGTCGAACGCTTTAAACGTGCCTGTAATAAGCTTGGATTAGCACCACACCTTATTTCTACACATGGTGGTTCTGATAATAATAGATTTGTGAAAGAAGGAATCAGAGGTATTGTAGTTGCATGTGCTATGAATGATTGTCATAGTGTGAGTGAATATACAACGATAGATGAATTAGAAAAGAGTGCTCAATTAGCATTACTTCTTATGATTGATTAAAAATATGTTATAATGAGTGAGTTAGGAGTGGGTATCATTTTGAAAAAAGAAAAATACTCTCCCATGATGGAGAAATATTTAGAATTAAAAAAAGATTATCAGGATGCAATTGTAATGTATCGTATAGGAGATTTCTATGAAATGTTCTTTGATGATGCAGCAGTCGCTTCTAAAGCTTTAAATCTTGCTTTAACAGGAAAAAATGCAGGTGTAAAAGAACGTGTTCCAATGTGTGGGGTTCCTTTTCATGCTGCAACAGGTTACGTAGAAGAATTAGTCAAACAAGGTCATAAGGTTGTTATTGTTGAACAGCTTTCAGACCCAAAAGCAAAGGGTCTTGTAGAAAGAGGTGTTGTTCAGATTGTTACACCTGGTACTTTGATGGACTTTAAGTTAAATGAGAAGGTTAATAACTTTATTGGTGCGTTAGGTGTTTTTGATTTCTCTTATACATTGGCTTATGCTGATTTATCAACAGGTGAATTCTATTGTTTAAATCTAGAGAAAAAGGAACATCTTTTACGTAATAAGATTGAATCGTTAGGTATTAAAGAAATAGTTGTGGAAGATGATTCTATTTCTATTGATGGCGTGATGATGTCTTCTTTTAAAGATGAAACAATAAAAGATAACTATAAGAAAATATTTGAGAATATTAATGATTTAAAACAGATCAAGATCTGTGCAAACCTATTGAATTATCTTCTTGATACACAAAAAAGAGAATTGGAATATATTCAGACGATTGTAGAAGTGAAACAGGAAGATTATGTTTATATGGAAAGTGCTACTAAAAAAGCACTAGAACTCACTAAGAATGCGAATAATGAAAAATATGGCACATTATTATGGTTATTAGATCATACACATAGTGCAATGGGTGGTCGTTTATTGAAACAATGGATTGATCAGCCTCTTATTTCTAAAGAGAAGATTGAAGAAAGACTCGATCTTGTTGAAGTGTTCATGGATAACTTCTTAGAAAGAGAAACAATCATTGATATGATCAATGATATTTATGATATTGAGAAGCTGGCTTCTCGAGTGGCTTTTGGAAATGTGAATGCGAGAGATTTAAAGTGGATTTGTTCTTCGTTGAAGGTGATTCCAGAATTAAAGTATCAGTTATTAAGTCTTGATCATCCACAATTAAATAAACTTGCTATGCAGTTAGTTGATTTATCACCTATTATCCAGACAATTGATGAAGCGATTGTCGATGATCCACCTCTAGTAATCAAAGAGGGAAATATCATTAAGGATGGCTACAATAAAGAATTGGATGAATTGCGTGATATTCGTAAGAATGGAAAAAAATGGCTGATGGCCTTTGAGGAAAAAGAAAAAGAACGTACTGGAATCAAAGGTTTAAAGGTGGGGTATAACCGTGTATTTGGTTATTATATCGAAGTGACTAAAAGCTATTTACCTTTGGTTAAGGATGAATTCAACTATACAAGAAAACAGAGCTTATCAAATGCAGAAAGATTTATCACGCCTGAACTAAAGGATATGGAGAATAAGATTCTATCTGCACAGGATCGTATTGTTGCTTTAGAATATGAAATATTCACACAGGTTAGACAGTATATCAAAGGCTTTGTACATGAGATACAGGATGTTGCCAAGGTTGTTGCTAAGGTGGATGTTTTCACATCTTTTGCACTTGTATCAGGTCGTAATGATTATGTACGTCCGGTTTTCAATGATGAGCATATTATCCATATTGAAGCAGGAAGACATCCTGTTGTTGAGGAAGTTATTTCAAAAGAAAATTATGTTAAGAATGATGTGTCTTTAGGTGAAGATGCAAAAATCATGTTGATTACTGGTCCGAATATGGGTGGTAAATCTACCTATATGCGTCAGATGGCTTTGACGATGATCATGGCACAGATTGGATGTTTTGTGCCGGCAAGAAGTGCCGCTCTTCCTGTTTTTGATGCAATATTTACACGTATTGGAGCAAGTGATGATCTGATTGGCGGTCAGTCTACTTTCATGGTAGAAATGTTAGAAGCAAATAATGCATTGAAATATGCAAGTGAGAATTCTTTAATCATCTTTGATGAAATTGGTAGAGGAACAGCGACATTTGATGGAATGGCACTAGCTCAAGGTATTTTAGAATATGTAGCCAATCATAATCATTCGTTGACTTTCTTTTCAACGCATTATCATGAATTAACACGTATGGAAGGTGCTTCTATTAAGAATGTTCATGCAGGTGCTGATATCTCAAATGATTCTATTCGTTTCTTATATCATATTGAAGATGGACCTTCAGGTCAGTCCTATGGTATAAATGTTGCGAAACTGGCAAAATTACCTGAACAGGTTATTGTACGTGCTGATGCGATTTTAAAATCGTTAGAAGACAACAATATTGAAGAAAAGCTTCAAAATATAGAAGTGCAGTCTGTTGTTAAAACAAGTGCCGTAGAAGAAACACTTAAAGGTATTGATCCAATGAGTTTATCACCACTTGATGCCTTAAGTACATTAATTGAATTAAAGAAGATGTTGTAGGAGAGTATATGGGACATATTAGACAATTGAGTGAAAATCTAGCCAATAAGATTGCGGCAGGAGAAGTTGTTGAACGTCCTGCTAGTGTTATTAAAGAACTTACAGAAAATAGTATCGATGCCAAGGCAAAAAGTATCACGATTCTTGTTGAACAGGGTGGTACAAGCAGTATGTCTGTTATCGATGATGGGATAGGAATGAATCGTACAGATGCGCTTCTTTGTTTTAGTCGTCATGCGACAAGCAAGATTGTAGATGAGAATGATTTATTCAATATCACAACATTGGGTTTTAGAGGAGAAGCTATTCCTTCTATTGCCTCTATTAGTGTTTTCACACTTGAAACAAGTGATGGAGAAGAAAATACAAAAGTAGAATATGAATTTGGAAAAAGAAAATCAGTAGACAGCGTGGCAATGAATCGTGGTACAAAGATCACGGTTGAACGTATTTTCCAGAATGTGCCTGCGAGACTTAAATATATGAAGTCTATTAATGCTGAATTTGCAGCTATTTATTCTTATGTAGAACGTCTTGCTTTAGCACATCCTGAAATTTCTTTTATGCTTGTACATGACCATAAAACAATATTCAAGACCAATGGTAGAAATAATTTACTAGAAGTAATTAGCGAAATTTATGGTCTTCCTGTCGCAAAGAACATGATTCATGTCGATTTTGGAAATGAGGAATTCCATGTTTCGGGTTATATATCTAAAATTGATACATCGCGCTCTTCAAAAAATCATATTGTTACTCTTGTAAATCATCGTTATGTCAAAAATATGAAAACAATCAATACAATCAATGAGGTATATCGTCGCTACCTTGCAGATAAAAGATTTCCTATTGCGATTTTAGAGATTGATGTAGACCCTTATTTAGTCGATGTGAATGTTCATCCTGCTAAACTTGAAGTGCGTTTTTCTAAAGAAACAGAACTTAAGGAATTACTTCTTAAAGGTTTAGAGGAGGCTTTATCTAAAAAGAATCTTACTTATAAACCTTCTACAAGAGAAACGGAAAAAGCATCTTTTAAGCCAAGTCTTGCTCAGATGACTATTCCTCTTGATGAAGTATATGAAGAAGTCAAAGAAGAACCTATTCTTGAAACAGTTCATGAAGACATACCTGTTTATGAACCTGAAAAGGTCGAAGTTAAAGTACAGCCTAAAGAAGAACCACTTAAACCTATTAAAGAAAAAATAAAGGTTATTGGACAAACAAGAGGCACTTATATTCTAGGAGAAAACGAACGTGGTTTTTATATCATTGATCAGCATGCTGCTCAGGAACGTATTAATTATGAATATTTCTTGAATAAGTTTTCTCATCCTGATTTATCTATACAGCCAATGATTGTTCCACTTACTTTTGAATATCCAGAAAGTGAATGTTTAGTCATTGATGAGCATAAGGAACTGCTAGAAGAAGTAGGTATTCATCTTGAATCATTTGGCCGTCATTCTTATATCGTGCGTGGTCTGCCTTTGTGGATGAAGAATATTGATGAGAAGATTTTTATTGATGAAATGATCCAAGAGGTATTAAACAATCAGAGCGTAGATATTGTTGCAATGCAGGAGCATGCAATTGCGACACTTGCATGTAAAGCAAGTGTTAAAGGGAATACATATCTTACAACACAGGATATGCAGACTATTGTTGATAATTTGATGCGTTGTGATAATCCTTATGTTTGTCCTCACGGTAGACCAACAATTATATTCTATAGTGATTATGAAATAGAAAAGTTATTTAAGAGGGTTGTAGTATGAAAAAAGTAATTGCAGTTTGTGGACCTACAGCCGTAGGTAAAACACGTATGGGTGTTTCTCTTGCAGAAGCACTTCATGGAGAAGTCATTAGCGGTGATTCTATGCAGATCTACCGTACAATGGATATTGGAACAGCGAAAGCGACTCCTGAAGAAATGCAGGGCATTATCCATCATATGATTGATATCAAAAATCCTGATGAAACTTTTTCTGTCAGTGAATTCCAGAAAGAAGTGCGCCACTATATCGACACAATTGATATGCCTATAGTCGTAGGAGGAACAGGCCTTTATATTAAAGGGGCTCTTTATGATTATATTTTTGAAGAAACAGAATCAAAGCATGATGAAATCAAAGCAAAGTATGCACATTATACAAATGAAGAATTACATCAGTATTTAGCATCATTTGATCTTCAGTCTGCACAGGATCTTCATCCAAATAATCGCCAAAGAGTTTTGCGTGCTATTGAGATTTATGAGGAATCTGGTAAAAGAAAAAGTGATATTCTAGAGGCTCAGGAACATAAGCCTGTTTATGATATTTATTTTGTAGGGCTCACATTACCTCGTCCTGTTTTATATGAACGTATTAACAAGCGTGTTGATTTCATGATTGAACAGGGATTAGAAGAAGAAGTAAGAACTATCTATGACTCAGGCTTATCACGTAATGCACAATCTATGAAGGCGATTGGTTATAAAGAGTGGTTTGATTATTTTGAAGGTTTAAAATCAAAAGAAGAAATCATTGAAGAAATCAAGAAACATTCACGCAATTATGCGAAAAGGCAATATACATGGTTTAATAACCAGTTTGATGTTCACTGGTATGATGTGAATCTAGAAGATTTTGCTTCAACGATTCAGAACGTCTTAAAAGATATTAAAGAGTGGTATGAAAAAGGATAAGTCTCTTTAGCGAGGCTTATCCTTTTTGAGTTTTCTGATATTTGTTGTTCTGCCATGCTTGAGAATCCTTTGGTAATTCTCAGTCAATGACTTTTCATAACGGCTTGTCAGCCAAGGCACATAGAATTGCGCATCCTTGATTTCATCAGGAAGATACTGGAGATATTCCCATAAATCAGGTCTATTATAGTCATAACGATCTTCTTCGGCGACACCAACAGGTGTTAAACGGATATACTGAGGTGCCTTATGAGGCTCGTTGTGATAGGAAGCAAGCGCTGCATCGATTGCATCTTCACTAGATCTTGATTTAGGGGATAAAGCCAATTCTATAATACAGCTTGCAAGAGGAATTCTTGCTTCAGGAAAACCAATTGTCTTAGCTGCTTGAAAAGCGAGAACTGTACGCATACAGGCATTAGGATTGGCAAGGCCTATATCTTCATAGGCAGTTGTGATCAATCTTCTTTCAAGAGATTCAATGTCTCCGGCATCTATTAGTTTTGCGAAATAATAAAGAGCACCATTAGGATCAGATCCTCTGATAGATTTCTGTAAACCGCTTAAAGTATCATAATATTGGTCCTCGTCTTTATCGAACTGCATATTAGCACGAGGTACAGCATCTTGTATTATATTTAATGTTATATGGGTATCAGGGGCATAGATGGTAGCAAGTTCTAGGCAATTATAAGCATAACGTACATCACCGCTGCTCATCCTTGCTATATAATCATAAACATCTTCATCTATTTCGTATTGATGATTCAGACCTCTTTCACTCACTGCTGCTCTTTTACATGCCTCTACGATTTCTTCATTATTTAAAGGCTTGACTTCGCATAAATGGCATCTTGAACGAATGGCAGGATTGATTGAATGATAAGGATTGGCTGTTGTACAGCCAGCAATAATCAATAAGCCACTTTCGATATAGGGTAATAGGTGGTCCTGCTTATCTTTATTTAGACGATGAACTTCATCTACAATTACAAACAATCCTTCAGAAAGCTTTGCTTCAGTAATAATCTGATCCATTTCTTTCTTATTACCTGTTGAGGCATTAAAGATACGATAAGGAATATTCAGATCATGAGCAAGTGCTTTTGCGATAGTAGTTTTCCCACAACCTGGAGGGCCATATAAGATAATAGACATGGGATGATCTTTCTTTACAAATTGTTTTAGTAATCTATTTTCGCCTACAAGATGTTTCTGTCCGATCACATCATCTAAACCAATAGGGCGCATAGAATCTGCAAGTGTCTTATGAATCATAGTTTGTTTCCTTTCTTTTAAGAATCATGTATAATTATAACATGATTTTGTAAGGAGAGAGCAATATGAAAATTGTTTTACAAAGAGTAAAAGAAGCAAGCGTTACAATTGATGGAGAAATACATGGCGCTATTGGTAAGGGTTATATGATTCTTGTTGGATTTAATGAAGAAGATAATCATGAAATTATTGACCGTCTTGTAGAAAAAGTGATTCATTTAAGAGTATTTGAAGATGAAAACCAGAAAATGAATCGTTCACTATTAGATGTCGAAGGTTCTATTCTTTCTATTTCACAGTTCACATTGTATGCAGATTGTCGTAAAGGAAGAAGACCAAGTTTTATTAATGCAGCTAAGCCAGATATATCTTCACCACTTTATGATTATTTCAATGAATGCTTAAGAAATCAAGGGATTCATGTAGAAACAGGAATCTTTGGCGCTGATATGAAATGTGCGTTAATTAATGATGGACCAGTTACCATTGTTTTAGATAGCGATGAATTAATACCACATAAATAAAGCAATTATAAGGTAATAAGAGGGTATGTAAGCCTTTTTTTATCTTTTTTAACAAAAAATGAATAAAATCGCAAAAAAGGCCTTTACAAGCGAAATGAATGGTGGTAATATAAG
>NZ_JBHSEB010000046.1:0-26802 GCF_042651925.1 Catenibacterium sp. GCM10023432
GAGTTTGATATTGACGTGTTTAGAATGCTTACTCTGAAATGTACATCAATGATAAAAGCATGCCCTCAGCCATATAAAGTATGTCCTACTAATATGCGATTTGACTATATGTCTAGAGAAGATCCCTGGTATGAGTTTAATTGCAGGATAGTTCGATTCAAAATCACTGAAGATACATATGAATGTATAATTACTAATCTTGATAGGACTGAATTCTCATCTGAAGACATCAAGGAACTATATAATAAACGCTGGGGTATAGAGACTTCTTTCAGACATGTAAAGTATGCAATAGGTTTGAATTCACATCACGCAAAGAAGAGAAAATATATAAAGCAGGAGATTTATATAAGTCTTACTCTTTATAATCTGATACAGAGACTTATAAGGAAGATAAAGATTAAAAAAAGAAACAAGAAATATATTTATCAGATTAATTTCACTAGAGCCTGTCATTTAGTAAGAAGTTTTCTAAACAAAAAAGATGGAAAAAATCCATCTTTAGAGAATCTGATAGCTAATGAAATCTTACCAATTCGCCCCGGTAGATCTCATAATAGAAACATCAAACGAAAGTCGTTCATATATTTTAACTACAGATTTGACTAGTCGGATAAATTATAAACCTTTTTGCGATGAAATAGAATATTTTTTAAAAAATCGTGAAAACGATACTTTTTTGGCTGCAATAAAATAAAAGTCAGAATAATATATCTGCTGATATATCATCTGACTTAAATTCTAGCATTATTAACTTAATGACATTGCCCCTAAGGGTGTTTTTTTTTACAGTAAATAGGCAAATGATTTATCAATAACTATATATAAAACTTTACTAAAATACTTTTTTTTATAAATAAAATGTGGTAGTATATTAAAAACTGAGGTGATTATTTATGAAAAACACAATTTTTTTCAACAATTTACACCATCACCATCGTGGTTCTAGTTAGGGTTATATCAATTAGATACAGCCCGTTTTGACATACAACTCAAAAAAACGGACACGAAACAATGACATAAGGGAACAGGTCATTGGACCTGTTCCTTTTTATATATAAGGGGGACATAACTTTGGAAGAATTTAAATATCTGATTCCTGAAGAAAGTAATGATGCAACTAGAATGGATGCTTCTTTAATGCGTACAATTGAAGGTCATTTAAGAAGGACATTCAATGCACATGACTACCAGGAACTATTATTACCTACATTTGAATATGCAGACTTGTTAAGTGGTTTTGGGACAAATGAAGAAACAATGTTTCAGTTCATTAACCATGAAGGAAAGCGTATCACTTTAAGAACTGACTTTACTGTACCTATTGCACGTATTTATAGTAACGCTCATACAGATGAAGTAAGACGTTATAGTTATTTTGGTAAGGTATATCGTACCCAGGCACGACATAAAGGTAGAAGTTCTGAATTGTTTCAGGGTGGTATTGAGTTGTTTGGTCTTCCAGGACGTGAGGGAGATCAGGAATGCTTATCACTTATTGAAGAAACAATGCAGAATATTGGTTTAAGTGATTTAAAACTAGAACTTGGTTCTGCAAAGTTCTATAAGCGTTTAATGGCTCTTGTAATGGATCGTTCTCTCACTGATATCTTAAAGAAAAAGAAAAGTTCTGATATGAAACATTTAGTAGAAGCACGTGATTTTGATGAAGATTTAAACAAACTCTTATTAATTCTTCCTAGTGCTTTTGGGGATATTAAGTGTTTAAGAGAAGTGAAAGAGATTGTGAAGGATGATGAACTTCTAGAGGCTATTGAAGAGATGGAATCATTGTATGAGTTCTCTAAGCATAAAGAGAATATTATCTTTGATTTATGTATGGTACCTGAGAGAAGTTATTATACAGGTATTATGATGAAGGGATTCTCTTATTATAGTGCCCATCCAATTCTCCAGGGAGGACGTTATGATCATTTGTTTGATCATTTCTATAAGAACGTACCTTCTATTGGATTCTCATATCATTTGAATAATGTATTGGATGCAATAGGAAAGGAGAATGAAGCCAATGATTAAGATTGCGATTACTAAAGGAAGAATAGAAAAGCAGGTATGTAAGTTATTACAGCAGCAGGGCTTTGATATGGATCCTATTTTTAATAAAGACCGTGAGTTATTAATAGAGACAAAGGATGGTATTTCAATGATCTTTGCGAAAGCAAATGATGTATTGACTTTCCTAGAACACGGTATTGTGGATGTTGGATTTGTCGGTAAGGATACTTTGGATGAATCTGATTTTGATGATTATTATGAGTTATTAGATTTAGAGATTGGTAAATGTTATTTTGCGTTAGCGGCTTATCCAGAATACCGCACAAAGACATTTAATCGTCGTAAACGTATTACTTCTAAATATACAAAGACCGCAAAAGAATACTTCGCATCTAAACAGGAGGATGTAGAAATTATTAAACTGGAAGGTTCTGTAGAGTTGGGACCCGTAGTTGGTTTATCTGATGCGATTGTAGATATTGTAGAAACAGGATCTACACTTAAGGCCAATGGTCTTGAAGTGATTGAAAAGATTTCAGATATTTCTACAAGAATGGTTGTGAATAAAGTGGCTTTAAAATATAAGAAGGATGAAATATTCAAACTAGTGGATGCACTAAAGAAGGGGGATCATTAAAGTGTTAAAAGAATTGATTTATAAAGGAAACTATGAAGAACTAGAAAATAAACTTCATACAAGAAAAACTGAAATATCTGAAGAAGTCAATAAGGCAGTCAGTGAGATCATTAATAATGTACGTGAAAATGGGGATGATGCATTAAAGGAATACTGTGCTAAGTTTGATGGTTTCCATGTCTCTAGAAAGGATGATTTCATCGTTTCTAAACAGGAAATCATGGATGCTATTACTAAGGTAGGTCCTGAATTCATGAAGATTCTAGAACGCACAAAGGATCAGATCACTGAATATCATAAGAACCAGATTGAAAAATCATGGACTATGTATAAGGATAATGGTGTTGTCATGGGACAATTAGTGCGTCCAATCGCAACAGTGGCTTTATATGTACCAGGTGGAACTGCTACTTATCCTTCTACTGTTATGATGAATGCTGTACCTGCAAAGCTTGCGGGTGTAGAAGATCTTTATATTATTACACCAGTAAAGAAGGATGGTAAGGTCTCTGATGTTATTTTAGCTGCTGCCTATGTGGCTGGTATCACTAAGATTTATAAATGTGGTGGGGCACAGGGTGTTGCCGCTGCTGCTTATGGAACAGATACAATTACGAAGGCAGATAAGATTGTAGGTCCAGGTAATATCTTTGTTGCAACTGCCAAGAAGTTATGTTATGGAGTCGTTGATATTGATATGATTGCCGGACCTAGTGAAATTCTTATTGTTGCTGATGAGAATGCAAATCCTAAATATATCGCAGCTGACTTAATGAGCCAGGCTGAACATGATAAGCTTGCCAGTGCGATTCTTATTACAACTTCAAAAGAATTAGTAAAGAATGTAGATGAAGAATTAGTTAGACAGGTAGAAGATTTACCTCGTAAAGACATCATCAAGTCTTCATTAGACAACTATGGTGGTGCTGTTATTGTAGATAGTATCAAGGAAGGCATTAACTTATCTAACAAGATTGCACCTGAACATTTAGAAGTATTAGTAGATAACCCACTAGAACAATTACCAAATATCAAGAACGCTGGTTCTATATTCTTAGGCGAATATACACCAGAACCATTAGGTGACTATATGAGTGGTACAAACCATGTATTACCAACAGGTGGTACTGCTAAGTTCTATAGTGCTTTAGGTGTTTATGATTTCATAAAGCATTCTGCTTTCAGCTATTATCCACAGGCAGTACTTGGTACATTCAAAGATGATATTATGAAGTTTGCACATCTAGAAGGTTTAGATGCACATGCTAATAGCATCAAGGTACGTTTTGAGGATTAATTTATGCGACAGGCAGAAATAGAAAGACAGACAAAAGAGACATATGTATATGTTTCTTTAAATATTGATGGTAAAGGAGAAGCAGATGTGGATACAGGTGTAGGGTTCATGGACCATATGCTTGAGCTTCTTGCTTTCCATGGTAATTTTGATTTAAAGGTGAGATGTAAGGGTGATCTACAGGTTGATTCTCATCATACTGTAGAAGACTTAGGGATTGTTTTAGGACAGTGCTTCAATAAAGCTTTAGGTGATAAGCGTGGTATTACCCGTTATGGTCATTTTACTATCCCTATGGATGAAGCACTTGTGACGACTGACTTAGATTTCAGTGGACGTCCTTATTTAGTTTTTAATGTAGAACTAGATAATATTCATCTAGGTAATTATGAAGTAGAAATGACAGAAGAATTCTTCCGAGCATTTGCCTATAACTGCTTCATGACTTTACATATTAATGAACATTATGGTAAGAATACACATCATATTATAGAGGCAATATTTAAATCTATGGCACGTGCCATCAAGGAGGCTGTCACAATTGATGAAGCCCACATTGGGCAGGTAGTATCAAGTAAAGGAGTGTTATAAAATGATTGCGATTATTGATTATCATGTAGGAAATCTTGGGTCAGTCACAAATGCCTGTAAAAGACAGGGTATGGATGTAGTTGTCACAAATGATCCTGAAGTTATTCGTCAGGCGGATGGCATTATTCTTCCAGGTGTTGGCGCATTTCCTGCAGCTATGAGTAATTTAGAAGCATGTCATCTTGTGCCTGTACTTAATGAAGTGAAGGACAAGGGAACACCAATACTTGGTATTTGTATTGGGATGCAGCTTTTATTTGAAGAAGGCAGTGAGAATGGATATACAAAAGGATTAGGATTCTTAAAAGGTTCTGTCGATAAGATGGAAGTCGATGCAAAACTTCCACATATGGGATGGAACCAGTTAGTTATTAAACAGTCTCATCCTTTATTAAAGTATGTAGAAGAAGGCGATTATGTCTACTTTGTACATTCATATAGTGCTCATTGTCCAGAAAATCAGATTGGAGCTTATGTGAATTATGGTGGTAAGAAGATTATTGCTTTTGTATATAAAGATAATGTCATGGGTACGCAGTTCCACCCTGAAAAGAGTGGAGAGATTGGTAAGAAAATCTTACGTGCCTTTAAGGAGTTGGTGTTATGATAGTTATTCCAGCCATTGATTTAAAAGATGGAGAAGCAGTCCGTCTTTATAAGGGTGATTACAATAAGAAAGTTGTTTATTCATCACATCCTGAAGAATTAGCAGCAGGATTTGAGAAGATGGGTGCAAAGTATCTCCATGTAGTCGATCTAGATGGTGCAAAAGATGCCCATGCAACTAATAAAGAAACAATTAAAAGAATACGTGCTGCTATTTCTATTCCCATGGAATTAGGAGGAGGTATTCGTGATATGGATACAGTCTCTATGTATTTAGATGAGATTGGGGTAGATCGTGTGATTCTTGGTACGGCTGCAATTAAGAATCCTGCTTTTCTTGATGAAGCATTAAAAAAGTATGGACCAGAAAGAATAGTCGTAGGGGTAGATGTAAGAGATAGAAAGGTCAGTATTGCCGGCTGGCTTGAAACAAGTGATGTAGATTATCTGACATTTATTCATCAACTAGAAGAGAGAGGTGTGAAATATATAGTATGTACGGACATCTCTAAGGATGGTACTCTCACAGGTCCTTCTTTCCCTCTTTATGAAGAAATACATGCTAATTCTAAGATTAACTTTGTAGTCTCTGGTGGTGTAAAAGATGATGAAGATGTCTATGAAGTCAATAAACGTGATTATTATGCTTGTATTGTAGGTAAGGCATATTATGAAGGGCGTATTAATCTAAAGGAGGTCATTGAAAATGCTGGCTAAAAGAATTATTCCCTGTCTAGATATTAAAGATGGGAAGGTTGTAAAAGGTGTTAATTTCGTTGGCCTGAAGGATGTTGGTGACCCAATTGAACTAGCAAAAGAATATGACCGTCAAAGTGCAGATGAAGTTGTCTTTCTAGACATTACTGCCACTTATGAAAATAGAGACATCATCAAGGACCTTATCCAAAGAGGGGCTGATGAACTTTCTATTCCACTATGTGTGGGCGGCGGTATTCGTACTGTCGAAGACTTTCGTATGATTCTTGCAGCAGGTGCAGATAAGGTATCTGTTAACTCAGCTGCCGTAAAGAATCCAAATATTATTAAGGAAGCCAGTGATGAGTTTGGTGTTCAATGTGTTGTTGTGGCAGTAGATGCGAAAGCACGAGAAGACCATTCTGGATGGGATGTCTATGTCGCAGGTGGACGTACAAATACTGGACTCGATTTAATAGAATGGGTTAAGAAATGTGAATCTCTTGGTGCGGGTGAAATACTTCTTACAAGTATGGATGCGGATGGAACAAGAGATGGATTTGATATTGATATGTTGAAGGCAGTAGTGGCAGCAGTCAATATTCCAGTTATCGCAAGTGGTGGCTGTGGGGGTAAAGAAGATATCGTAGATGTCTTTAAAGAAACAGACTGCGATGCTGCATTAGCTGCAAGTTTATTCCACTTTGGTGAAGCCACAGTGGATGAAGTTAAGGAATCCTGCGCACAGGCAGGTATTCCAGTAAGGAGAAATAAGTAATGAAACCAGATTTTGAGAAAATGAATGGTCTTGTACCTGCTGTTGTACAGGATGTCAAGACTAAACAGGTATTAATGCTTGCTTATGTGAATGAAGAAGCATATGAAAAGATGTTGGAAACAGGAGATACTTGGTTCTATTCACGTTCTAGAAATAAGCTATGGCATAAAGGGGAAGAATCAGGACATTTCCAGCATATTAAAGGTCTTTATTTGGATTGTGATTTAGATACAATCGTTATTTATGTAGAACAGGTTGGTGCTGCTTGTCATACAGGTTCTTATTCTTGCTTCTTTAATGAAGTGATTCCTTATGACAATAGTGATTTTGCGCATGAACTTTATGATCTTATTGAAGATAGAAAAGTACATCCAGTAGAAAAATCTTATACAAACTACTTATTAAATGAAGGTATTGATAAGATCTGCAAGAAGGTTGGAGAAGAAGCTACTGAAACAGTTATTGCAGCTAAGAATACATCTAAAGAAGATTTAATTGGTGAAATCGGTGATTTATATTATCATGTACTAGTCTTAATGAATGCCTATGGTTTAACTGTAGATGATGTTTTAGATAAATTAAAGGAAAGACATAAAGTGACAGGCAACAAAAAAGTATTCCATACAAGAGGAGAGATTTAATTCTCTCTTTTTTTTTGTTATAATCATTTAAGAGAGGTGTTTTTATGAAATTAGAAGAGTTATTAAATGGTTTTGAATATGAAATCATTGGGAATAAAGATGTAGATATTACAACATTAGTCTATGATTCGCGTAAGGTAGAAGAAGGCAGCTTATTTGTCTGTATGGTTGGTGCTGCTTTTAATGCACATGATTTTATTGATCAGGTGATTGAAAAGGGAGCCCATGCGATTGTGATTTCTCAGGATGTCCCTTTGAAAGAGGGGATGACTTATATTAGAGTCAAGGATACGCGTATTGCGTTGGCTTTATTATCTTGTTCTTATTTTAATTATCCTAGTAAAGAATTAAAGGTTGTTGGTATTACAGGGACTAAGGGTAAGACGAGTTCTTCATTAATGATCAAGTCTATTCTAGAACATGCAGGTAAGAAAGTTGGTATTATTGGGACAAATGGTACTTTTATTGGAGATATCCATGAACCTACAGCCAATACAACACCAGAATCTTATGAATTACAGCGTATCATGAGAAAGATGGTAGAACATGATTGTGAATATTGTGTCATGGAAGTATCAAGTCAGGCTTTAAAGATGAATCGTGTCGCTGGTATTGAATTTGATTATGGTGTCTTTACAAATATTTCACCTGATCATATTGGACCTAATGAACATAAGGATTTTGCAGAATATATGGCATGTAAGAAACATTTATTTGATTTCTGTCAGGTTGGTTTATTTAATAAGGATGATGAACATTTTGAAGAGTTCACAAAGGATGTTCCTTGCAAGGTATTAACATACAGTATTGAAAAAGACAGTGACCTTAAAGCTCTCCATATTGAACTTTATAATGAGAATGGTGAATTAGGTATTACCTTTGATACAAAGGGATTAATTAATGCCTCTTTTAAAGCTTCTATGCCAGGTAAGTTCAATGCTTATAATGCATTAGTCGCTATTATGATCTGTTATTTAATTGATGTCCCTACAAAGGATATACAAAATACATTACCACAGGTTCATGTATTAGGTAGAGGACAAGTCATGCATGTCTCACCTGATTATAGCGTATTAATCGATTATGCGCATAATGGTGTTTCTTTTGAAAGTATTATTTCTACTGTAGAACAATACAATCCTAATAAGTTAATTGTAGTTTATGGCAGTGGAGGAAAACGTTCTAAAACAAGAAGATATGAATCTGGTGAAGTAGTTGCAAAGCATGGTGGTTATTCTATCTTGACTGCAGATAACCCAAGAGGAGAAAAGATTGTAGATATCTGCAAGGACATCGTAGTGGGTATTGATAAGTATCATGGTGAATATACGATTATTCCTGATCGTAAAGAAGCCATCTATCATGCATTAGATATGGCTTGTAAAGGTGATGTTGTCTTATTACTTGGTAAAGGTCATGAAACTTATATGATAGGTGAAGATGAAGTGACACGCCATTTCTCTGAAACAGAAGTATTAGAGGAATATAAGAAGGAGCGTGGACTTAATGCGTAAGATTGATTATCATATGCATACACATTTTAGTGGGGATAGTGAAGCAAGTCCTCGTGAACATATTGAACAGGCAATTAGAATGGGATTAGATGAAATATGTTTTACTGATCACCGTGATTTTGATTATCCTATTGATACATTTGATCTCGATACAGATGCTTATTTCATGGAACTGAGTGCCTTGAAGAATGAATATGTAGATCGTATTACTATTAAGATTGGTGTAGAAGTTGGATTAGACATGGATCATATTGATGAAATCAACACTTTTGTAGCACAATGTCCTTTTGATTATGTTATTGGTTCTATTCATGTTATTCATCATACAGAATTCTATTATGGAGAATTCTTCAAGGGTAAAACAAAAGAAGAAGCACATAGAGAATTCTTTGAAGAAACATTAAAATGTGTACAGACATTTGACTGTTTCAACTGTTTAGGTCATTTAGACTATATTATGCGTTATGGTCCGTATGAGGATAAACATGTAGAACATGAGTTGTATCAGGATATTATTGATGAAATCTTAAAGACACTTATTCAAAAGGGTAAGGGTATTGAAGTCAATACATCAGGATATGCATTAAATAAGACATGCGGTTTCCCTAATTTTGATATTGTGAAGCGTTATAAAGAACTGGGTGGTACAATAATTACAGTGGGTACTGATTCTCATACAAGTGATCGTGTAGGAGAACATGTAGAAGATGTTTTAAAACATTATCATGATATTGGTTTTGAAGATGTAACTACATTCACAAAAAGAGTGAAAGATAATTAAGTCTATGTTATAATAGGCGAGATGGGAGAGATAAAGATGATAGAAATACTTACAAAAGATGATGTAGAAGAACTAAATGGCGAAAAAAATGATCAATACTACATTCCTGGTGAATTATTTAATGGGATGCAGTATAATCTTATAAGACTAGAAGTCAAATGGGCTTATGTGGCTGTATTAAATACATTATTGAATAAACCACATTATGATCAGGATAATAATGCCTATGTAAAAGATGATTCTCCTGCAATTATTGAGATGTTAGTTAAGATTGCGAATAAGAAAGTCAATGCCGCAAAGATTAAAGGCTATCTTGATGAGATGGATGAATTAGAACTTGTAAGACGTGAGGGAAGAAACGTTTACGTTAGAAAAATTGTTTCAATTTTTTAGAGAAAGGTTCCTTTCTCTTTTTTAATAGTTAAGGGGGAATATTTATGTATCATTTATTAATAAAGACATTTGTACGTGATTATAAGAATACAGAAGATGCACATGTAAGGGAACAATATGGAACAGTCTGTTCTATTATTTCTATAGTATGTAATATTATACTTGTAGTGTTTAAACTTATTTTTGGAACATTAGTTCATTCTGTTTCTATTGTTGCAGATGGTTACAACAACTTATCTGATGCAGGAAGTAACATTGCGACTTTCTTTGGCTTTAAGCTAGCCAATAAGCATCCTGATGCAGAACATCCATATGGTCATGGACGTTTTGAATATATTACAGGTTTAGGTATATCTTTTTTAATTATTTTAGTTGGTTTAATGAGTTTAAAGGATGCAGTCTTAAAACTCTTTAATCCAGAAGCAGTCAAGTTCAGTGTTCCTGCACTTATTGCTTTGATATTCTCAGTATTCGTTAAGATATGGATGGGTTACTTTAATCGTAAAGCAGGTAAAGAAATCAACTCAACCGCATTAGAAGCAGCTGCCCAGGATAGTATGAATGATGTCATGGCAACTTCTGCCACTATTGTGGCTCTAGTAGCTTCTTTAGTTACTGATCTACCAGTGGATAGTCTCATTGGTGCGGCAGTCTCTGTTGTTGTTGTCATTTCTGGCATCTCTATCGCAAAATCAACCATTGATCCACTTCTTGGTATTAAACCAGAACCAGAAACAATTAAAGAAATAGAAGACTATTTGATGAGTTATGACTGTGTTATGGGTGTTCATGACTTGATGATGCATGATTATGGCCCAGGACGTCGTTATTTAACTGTTCATTGTGAAGTAGATGCTTCTATAGATATGATGACAACGCATGATGAAATAGATAATATTGAACGTGCAATGATGGAGAAATTTCATATCCTTACTACAATTCATATGGATCCTATTGATATCCATGATACACTCACAAATGAATTAAGAGATAAAATGACTAGTATTGTAGAATCTATTGATTCATCACTTTCTATCCATGACTTTAGAATAGTGAGAGGTCCTACACATACTAATCTTGTCTTTGATGTATTAATGAAGGATGATAAATATAGTAAGAAGGAACTTAATAAATTAATTACTTCTAAGGTCAAAGAAATGAATACAACATACTATTGTGTGATTAATTTCGAATATTCATTTGTCTAGAAGTGTACAACCATAGTAAGAAATGTTAAAATCTTAATAGATAATTAACAATAATTTCATATATATATTCGAGGTGATTTAAGTGAAAAAAGCAAGTAAGATTATTACAGGATTTAACAAAGGGGAATACAAAGCTCTGATCAAGGATCTTTATACAGAAGATGCCAGACTTACAAAGCAGAAAAATCGTTATGTCGCTGCTTTGAAAAAATTCATTGAATTATATGGTGATGAAGAAGTAGAAATCTATAGTGCACCAGGACGTAGTGAAATCTGTGGTATGCATACAGATCATCAGCATGGTAAGATGCTTGCATGTGCTGTAAACCGTGATATTATTGCGGTTGTAACACCTACAGATGACAATGTTGTAAGACTTGTGTCTGAAGGATTCCCAGATATTCGCCCTATTACAATTAGTAAAACAGGATTAAGGTTAGCTTTTGATGAACAGGGTACAACTGAATCTTTAATTAAAGGTATTGTGTCTCAGTTCCAGAAACTAGGTTATGAAGTAGGCGGTTTTAAAGCTTATATTACAAGTGAAGTACCACTTTATTCAGGTATGTCATCAAGTGCTGCAATAGAAGTTCTTCTTGCCACTATTCTTAATGGTTTATACAATAGTGGTTCAATTAACTCATTAATTATTGCACAGATTGCACAGTATGCTGAAAATATCTATTTTGGTAAGCCATGTGGTTTAATGGACCAGGCAGCTTGTGCGATTGGTGGCTTAATTAAGATTGATTTCAAGGATCCTAGGAAACCACTTATTAAGAAACAGATGATCAAGTTTGAACAGTTCAATCATTCTTTATGTATTGTAGATACTAAAGATGTACCAGCTAACTTAACGAAAGAATATCGTGCCATTATTGAAGAAATGAGATCAGTAGCCAAATATTTTGGTAAAGAATTCTTAAGAGAAGTAGATGAAAATGAATTCTATGATCATATTATTCCAATGCGTAAAGTATGTTCAGATAGAGCTATCTTACGTGCAATGCATTTCTATAGTGAAGAAAAGCGTGTGAATAAAGAATTAAAGGCACTAAGAGATGGTAACTTTAATGAATTTAAGATCCAGGTGAAGCGTTCTGGTAATAGTTCATTTGAATATTTACAGAATGTTTATTCTTCAAAAGATCCTTCTCATCAGAACATTTCTCTCGCAATCTGTATGAGTGAAAAGATTCTAAAAGATAAGGGTGTAGTAAGAGTACATGGCCCTGGTTTTGAAGGGACTATCCAGGTATTTGTTGAAAATGATTATGCAAGAAAGTATAAGAATGAAATAGAAAAGTATATGGGTAAACATTGTTGTTATGTCACTCATATCAGACAGCAGGGCGCTATGAAAGTCATCTAAACGATGACTTTTTTTGTACTAGTTTTTACATCATAAGGCTTTAGATTTAACATAAAAAATGATAAAATGGCAAAGGGCTTTTATATATACAAGGAGGGTGAATAACATGGATAAGATGACAAAAGAACATCTTACTAGTCTCTTAATAAATGGGACTTCAGAACAGATTCAGGAAGCGATAGACGATATTCACCCCGCGGATATTCTTGATGTATTACAGGATCATCATAGTCAGTTAAATAATATTCTTTCTAAACTTCCAAATGATATTATTGCGGATGTTATTGAGGAAGAAGAGGATGAAGATGAACAGTATGAAATCCTTAAAACATTCCTTAAAGATCGTCAGAGTGCTATCCTAGATGAGATGAGTGATGATGAATTAGCCGATTTGATTGGTGAACTAGATGATCCAGAAGAACGTGCAGATGTATTATCTAAATTAGACATAGAGGATAAGACACATATTGAGAGCCTGTTGAAATATGATCCAAGCACTGCTGGTGGTATCATGACAACAGAATTCATTTCTATTAAAGCGAATAATACAGTATTAAAGACATTGGAGTTCTTACAGACTCAGGTTGAAGAAGATACAACCTATTACTTATATGTTTTAGATAAAGAAAAGGTATTAAAAGGTGTTATTTCATTAAGAGATATTGTATCTTCTCCTTTCGATACACCAATCATGGATATTGTGAATCCTAATGTAAAAACAGTAGATATTAATATGGACCAGGAAGAAGTGGCTAAGAAGTTTATGAAATATGGCTTCTATATGATGCCAGTTGTAGATTCAGAGTATCATATGCTTGGTGTGATTGAAATTGATGATGTTATGGATGTCATGGAAGAAGAAACAACAGAAGATATCAACTTAATGGCTGGTATGAGTGGTGAAGAACGTGTAGATTCTACGGTATTAGAATCCGCAAAAAGCCGTATTCCTTGGCTTATTGTCAACTTATTTACAGCTGTTATGGCTGCTGCAGTTGTTGCTAATTTTGAATCTACTATTGCGAAAGTTGTCTCTTTATCTTCAGTTATGTCCATTGTTACTGGAATGGGTGGTAATGCAGGTACACAATCACTTACTATCTTATGTCGTGGTTTATCTTTGGGTGAAGTGGATAAAGACAATGCCTTCCAGATTTTCTGTAAAGAAATTACAGTTGGCTTATTATCAGGTATTGTGATTGGTATTATTGTCGCATTTGGTGCCTGGTGGTTTGCTAGTAACCCATGGTTTGGTTTAGTCGCAGGTTTGGCTATGATCTTAAATATGCTTGCAGCTAATATTGCGGGTTATTTAGTACCAGTTATCTTAAAACGTTTAAATATCGATCCAGCACTTGCATCAGGTGTATTTGTCACAACGGTGACAGACTGTATGGGCTTTTTCTTCTTTTTAGGTCTTGCCACATTATTCCTTCCTTTGTTAATATAAGAGATGGAGGATATGGTTATGGAACATTTTACTTATAAGACTAAAGGAACTTGTGCAACTGCTATTGATTTTGACTTAGAAGGTCACACAATTCATAACGTTGTATTTACTAGAGGATGTAATGGTAACTTAAAAGCCATTGGTAAACTTGTAGAAGGTAAAGAAGCAGAAGAAATCGTAGCTATTCTAGAAGGCAATACTTGTGGTATGAAAAATACATCTTGTGCAGATCAGTTTGCACATGCATTAAAAGAAGCAATCAAATAATTAAAAAGGCAGAGAAATCTGCCTTTTAGTGTGCACAATAATCACCTAGAATGACTGCACTTAGTCCAAGTACTATACTTAGAACTATATAAATTATTGCAAGAGTTGTATTGCCATTCTTATGTAAAGTAAAGGATTCTAACGTAAATGTAGAGAAGGTAGTAAATCCCCCACATAATCCTGTTTTAAGTAGTAAAACTAAGTGGGGATTCATAGACTTCTTTAAAGCTATTGTGCTAATAAAACCTATTAAGAATGCACCGAGAATATTAATAAATAAAGTCAGTAATGGAAATCCATGTGTTGTCTTTAAAGGAATCAAACCGAATAAATAACGTAGTACTGAACCTATAAAACCACCCATACCGACATATAAACATGCTGTCATAGACTTTCCTCCTTTTTCATGTATTATAAAATAGATGGAAGAGAGAATCAAAGGTGTTATAATACAAAAATAGAGGTGGTATTATGTTGAAAATTACTTATATAACTCATAGCAGTTTCTTTATAGAAACAGATCGTACATGCTTGTTATTTGATTATTATACAGGGACTATTCCAAAAGTGCCTGTTGGTAAGAAACTTTATGTCTTTGCAAGTCATAGACATGGTGATCATTATTCTAAGAAGATTTTTGACTTAAAGAATGAATACAAAGATGTTCATTATTTACTATCTAGTGATATAGAGAAAATAGAAGATGATTCTATTTCTTATTTAAAGGATGATATTGTTTATTATGATTCTAATATAGAAGTAAGTACTTATTTATCAAATGATGAAGGTATTGCGTTTATGGTACAAGTAGATGGTTATACTCTTTATCATGCAGGAGATCTCAATAACTGGGATTGGGTTGGGGAAGATAAAGAGTGGCTTGATTGGCAGAAGAACCTTTATCATACAGAACTAGAAAAGATGAAGGACTTTGATATAGATGTAGCCTTTATTCCTTTAGATCCTCGTCTAGAAGATAATTATCATGAAGGTGTTACAGACTTCTTAAAAGTATGTCATACGCGTTATATTGTCCCGATGCATTGTTGGAATAAATATGATGTCATTGAAAGATTTATAGAAGAACATGGTCATAAAGAACAGGTTCTTGCATTTACACAAGAAGGAGAAATTATGGATGTCAAAATATAAAATACTTTGGGTTATTCCCCTCTTTTTTATAATTTCTATATGTGGTGTTCTCTATTTTCAGAAAAATATATCAAATGAGATGTCTCGCTTTGAGATTGCCTATATTAATAATCATTTGATTATTCCTGATAGCCAGGAAATCATTGAAAAGGGCTATCCTAAAAATGAATCAGGGCAGACTTATGGTCCTGATTTATCAGACTATGTAGGTAGTGTTCCTGATCTCATTCTTGCAGAAAGTGAAGAAGGGATTAAAGGTTATTTAAAGAAAACAGACAAGGATTCTATCACATCATCGTCACGTACATTACCACTCTATTTACAGGATGGTCAGACAAAGATTGCAGAACTGACACTCAAAACAAAATAATTTCCCAGGAAAAGGAGGAAAATCATGACACTCAATCAATTACGTTATGTCGTCATGGTAGCACAGACAGGAAGCATTACTCAGGCGGCTAAAAGACTATTTATCTCACAGCCTTCTCTTACAAATGCGATTAAAGAATTAGAAAGCGAAATGCATATCACAATATTTAGACGTACCAATAAAGGTGTTATTGTATCTAGAGAAGGAGAAACATTCTTAAGTTATGCTAGACAGGTATTGGATCAAGCTGATCTACTTGAAGAACGCTATATGAATGATAAACACCAAAGTCCTCATTTTAGTGTATCCTGCCAACATTATTCATTTGCAGTTAATGCCTTTGTAGATGTTATTAGACAGTTTGGTGTTAACCAATATGATTTTACATTAAGAGAAACAGAGACACATGAAATTATCGAAGATGTTTCTACTATGAAAAGTGAAATAGGTGTTCTTTATACATGCCCTAAGAATGAAGAAGTCATCATGAAGATGATCAGACAGAATAACTTAGAATTTAAAGAACTATTTGTCGCAAAACCTCATGTCTTTATTTCTTATCACCATCCTCTTGCTTATAAGAAGACATTAACTCTTAAAGACTTAGAAGATTATCCCTATCTTTCTTTTGAACAGGGAGAATATAATTCTTTCTATTTCTCAGAAGAAGTATTAAGTACATTGGATAGAAAGAGAAACATTAAGGTAAGAGACCGTGCGACACTCTTTAACTTATTGATAGGTTTAAATGGTTATACAGTATCTACTGGTATTATCTCTAAAGAATTGAATGGGGAAACAATTATTTCTGTTCCTTTATTAGTGGATGAAATTATGAAAGTAGGCACTATTACACAAAAGAATATGATACTTTCACGTTATGGAGAAGCCTATATGGAGGCACTAAAAAAGCATATATAATGATGATCTCTTGATTTTACTACTTAAATATTACTAGTGATATTCTTGCTTTTTTTAATTTTTGGTGTAAAATACTACCAACATCACAAGTGTGATGTTGAAGGAGGTAAGACTCATGTTGAAACGTTATTTAGAGAAACTGATCTCTTTTGGTTGTAGTCTTCAGGATGTCCCTCGCGTTGATGTTAGTTATGAAATGCCAGAAGGTCAGAACTATCATTTAGTGAAATATATATCAGGAAATCAAGGATGCTTATATGTTGATATCGATGCTTTCAAGAAGGAAAATCAAAAATCCTTATTTGCGTTATTTATAGAATTAAGACGTTATTATCAGGATTATACAAATATGAAACAACCTCATGATCTTGAATATGTTATCGATGCCAATGCCTTTGCGGTTATGGTTATGAAGGTCTACTTTGGTGTAGATTCTCCAGTTAATCATGATCTACCAATGATAAGAGTGATGCAAGCATCACATCGTCTCTCACAACAATTAAATATCAAGTAAAAAGAGTGGCCGTGGCCACTCTTTTCTTAAGGATTGTAAGGATATGTTTTTTTAGTTACTAGTTAGTAGTAACTAACTAGAAATTATCATACATATAGGGTAAATGCAATAAATATATTAAATCAATTTTTCTGGTCACTTTACTTGTTTAATAACTATAGTTATGCTAGAGTAACCGTGGTTAGAGAGGTCTAACTTGGAGGTAAACAATGAATAAATATCTAATTGAGAAAGTATATGGACGTGAAATTATTGATTCTCGTGGGAATCCTACAGTAGAAGCAGAAGTGACACTTGCGGATGGTACAGTAGGACGTGCTGCAAGCCCTAGTGGTGCTTCTACAGGTGAATTTGAAGCATTAGAACTAAGAGATAACGATCCTAAGAAGTTTGGTGGTAAAGGTGTTTCTAAGGCAGTCGAACATGTGAATAATGAAATTGCGAAAGCAGTCATTGGTGCAGATGCAAGAGATACATATCATGTTGATAAACTAATGATTGAAGCAGATGGTACAGAAGATAAATCTAACTTTGGTGCCAATGCGATTTTAGCTGTTTCTTTAGCGGCTGCTCAGGCTGCTGCTAAGAGTGAAGGTATTTCTTTATACCGTTTCATTGGTGGTGTGAATGCGAATAAGCTTCCTGTCCCAATGATGAATATCTTAAATGGTGGTGCTCATGCAACTAATACTGTAGATGTACAGGAATTCATGATCATGCCAGTAGGTGCTGATAGCTTTAAAGATGCTTTAAGAATGGCGACTGAAGTATTCCATGCACTACAGTCATTATTAAAATCTAAGGGACTCGCTACTTCAGTAGGTGATGAAGGCGGATTTGCGCCAGACTTATCAACTGATGAAGAGACAATTGAAACTATTCTAGAAGCAGTTAAGAATGCAGGCTATGAACCAGGTAAAGACTTTGTACTTGGAATTGATGCTGCATCAAGTGAATGGAAGACTGATAAGAAAGGCTTCTATAAATTACCTAAGTCAGGTAAGACTTATACATCTGCAGAGTTAATTGCACATTGGAATTCTTTAGTTGAAAAGTATCCAATCTATTCATTAGAAGATGGTTTAGATGAAGAAGACTGGGAAGGCTGGACACTTATGACTCAGGAATTAGGAGATAAAGTGCAGCTTGTAGGTGACGATTTATTCGTTACTAATACTAAACGTTTATCTAAGGGTATTGAATTAAAAGCGGGTAATTCTATCCTTATTAAGTTAAACCAGATTGGTACTCTTTCTGAAACATTAGAAGCCATTAAGATGGCACATAACGCAAACATGACAGCCATCGTATCTCATCGTTCAGGCGAAACAGAAGATACA
Source organism: Catenibacterium sp. GCM10023432 (assembly GCF_042651925.1). Lineage (NCBI taxonomy): Bacteria > Bacillati > Bacillota > Erysipelotrichia > Erysipelotrichales > Coprobacillaceae > Catenibacterium > Catenibacterium sp. GCM10023432. Next base: position 18,545 of record NZ_JBHSEB010000046.1, read on the forward strand.
ACTATTGCGGATTTAGCTGTTGCACTCAATGCAGGTCAAATCAAGACGGGTGCTCCTAGTAGAAGTGAAAGAGTGGCTAAATACAATCAGTTACTTCGTATTGAAGAAGCTTTAGGTGATAGTGCAGTTTATCCAGGTATTAAGACATTCAAGTTCAATAAGTAAGGCAGAGAAATCTGCCTTTTTTATTTCTCTTTTAATTCGTTTGTGTTATGATATATGAACATATTTTCGGGGGAATTATTATGAAACATTTTAAAAGAGGAGTACTTCTCACTTTAATTGGTGGAACATGCTGGGGATTTTCAGGTGCAAGCGGACAGTTCTTATTTACTCATTATCAAGCCAATCCTATGTGGCTCACATCTATGCGTATGTGTTTTGCAGGATTATTGATTACACTATTTGGCGCATTGACACAAAAAGAAGCGATGAAACGTTTAGTAAGTCAAAAGAAAGACTTGCTTAAAACATTTGGTTTTGGTTTTGTTTTAATGTTGTGTCAGTTTACTTATTTACAGGCTATTAATACATCTAATGCGGGAACGGCTACAGTATTACAGTATCTTTCACCAATTTATATCATGATCTTCGTTTGTCTTACATCGAAGAGATTACCAAATAAGATTGAAGCGTTATGTATTGTTTTAGCCTTAGGTGGTGCCTTTGTGATTGCGACACATGGTCGTTTAAATGGCTTAGCACTTACTCCAACAGGATTATTCTGGGGAATATTCTGTGGTTTTACAGCTGCTGCATATTCTATCTATCCTAAGCGTCTGATGGCAGTCTATGGTAGTGTACCAGTCACAGGTATTGGAATGTTATTTGGTGGTATTGTGCTATTATGTGCAGGCAAGACATGGACTCTTGTACCTGCATTAGACTTAGCTGGAGTACTTGTGACAATAGGTATAATAGTCATTGGTACAGCAGTTGCCTTTACATTGTATTTACAGGGAGTTGTAGATATTGGACCAGTCAAAGCAAGTATGATTGCAAGCATTGAACCTGTTTCAGCTACATTATTTGCCTTTGTATGGTTATCTACATCGTTTAAGGGTATTGATCTTGTTGGTTTTGCGATGATTCTTGTGACAATCTTCTTATTAGCTCTTCCTAGTGATCAAGTATCAAATTCATAACTATTACATATATTTTGTAATATAATAGTATTAGGGAGTGGTTATTATGAAGAAGTTAAAGAAGGGGATTCCATTTCTCATTTATATGATGATTTGGTCTTTGTATATATTATTTGCCTGGTCAAGAACACATCCAGGACAGATTATTGAAGTGTCATTGTTTATTTTATATTTAGTATTGCCTGCATCCGCTTTTATTATATCAGTACTCTATGGTCAGTCAGATCATCGTGCTATTTACTTACTTACATTATTCTTTGGTATGATGGAGCTACTTGGCTGTTATCTTAGCTTTATTCATGTATCATTAACTGGTATAGAAAAGATTCTTGCACCAAGTTCAGAAATTGTATTATATGGTGTATTTCCATCATTGCTTGGAATAATGATTGGACAATATATAAACAAACAGAACCGCTACAATATCTAGCGGTTCTTTCTTATAGTTCTTTATCGTTAAGAATAGAGATTGTACTTCTATATGAGATGATTAAGACAATGAGTACAATGAAGGCATATATTCCAATGAGTAGGAATGCTGAAATTTGACTCATCAACATGCCTACTGAAGTTGCACCACTTGCGGCTGCAAGAAATAAAACAAGCATCAACATTAAGACAATAATAGTTGCCTTTTCACGACCGTATTTCATCATTACGGGAATCGTGATAGAAATATATATGAATGCGGAAAAGAGCATGGCAAACTGGACAATCACTGCTTCTAAGTTAATATGAGCTGCGGAACTTATAAGGAATGCAATGAGCCATGATATGAATGTAACAGTGAGTGCATAGATATATTTCTCTAAACAGTACTCTTTCTTGCTGAAAGGCAGGGCAAAGAGATATCTCATCTCATTGTGATACATATCATAAGAAAATGAATTGAAGACAAGTCCTGTTCCCATGAATGTAAGATAACTAGAAATATACGCAAATCCAGAATTTGCATAAGCCATAATCAGACAGATTACAACAATCATTACAATATACTTTATTTGAGATTTAAGTAATAATAAATCTTTTTTGAGTAGTCCTTTCATAAGCGTTCACCTTTCAATAGAACAGGAATCATAGTATCAATATGATTCTGTTCTATTACAATTGTAGGATAGTTTTCACTATAGAACTGTCTTTCATTTGTAAGACAGGAATAACCAAATGGTTCTTTCATTACTTCCAGCAGATAATCTTTATCTAAGTTTTCATAATCTTCTTTAGATACCTTTAACACGCCATATTGAGACAGAAGTGTATCCATTTCTTCATGCATGATGATCTGCCCATGATCAATTACATAAAGATCATCACATAATGATTCTAAATCACTCGATATATGAGAAGAAATAAGAATAGTACAATCTTCCTGTTCCATGTAATCTCTCAGTATATCAAGTATTTCATCTCTAGTAAGAACATCAAGTCCAGCAGTTGGTTCATCTAAGATCAGTAACTGTGCATGATGTGTTAATGCAATAATGATATTGAGTTTTGCTTTCATACCTGTAGAGAATGTACGAACCTTCTTATCTAAAGGGATATTAAAACGCTGACAATAAGAATGAAACAAATCGTCGTCAAAACGTTTATAAGTACATTTAAGAATACTGATTATATCGGATACAGTAAAGAATTCACTGAATCCTGTTTCACTTAATACGACACCAATATCCTGTTTATCAGGTATCTGTATGTTTCCTTCATCAATAGGGTTAATACCAAGAATACTTTTAAATAATGTACTTTTACCAGCACCATTCATTCCTATAATTCCAGTAATAATACCTTTAGGAATATTTAAACTACACTCAAGAGTAAATGAGCCATAACTCTTTTTTAAATGATTAATGTGAATCATAAATATCCTCCATAACAAGAGATAACATGTCCTGCATTTCCTGATAAGTAATACCAGAACATTTCCCTTTTTCTATTGCACGAGATAATAGTTCTTCTGTTTCTTTTAAACAATTTTCTTTTACTTCATTTTGAGAAACCTCTAATACATAGCTTCCTTTTCCATGAACAGTTGTTGTATAGCCTTCTTTTTCCAAGAAATCATAGGCTTTCTTCACAGTTAAAGCACTGATTTTTAATTCTTTAGATAAAGCACGTACTGAAGGGAGTGCTTCATTAGGAGATAACTGATTAGAGAGTATTGCTTCTTTAATGGCTTCTACAATTTGTTCATATATAGGAATCATTGACGAATGATTAATGATAATATGCATATCTCTTCCTCCTATAAACAGTATATAACAGTATATAACACTGTGCAATATAAAATTCAAATTTTGAAAATAATAAGCATAATCTTATAATATTTGATAGTATACTCTTGAAAACAAGGAGGACATAATGATGAGTTTTAGAGAAGACTTTTATTGGGGTGGCGCAACTGCGGCCAACCAGCTAGAAGGTGGATGGCAGGAAGGTGGAAAAGGTATTTCCTGTCCTGACGTATGTACTGGAGGAACAGCAACAGTAAGTAAACGCATTACACCAGTATTAGAAGAAGGTACTTTTTATCCTTCACATGATGCGATTGATCATTATCATCGTTTTAAAGAAGATATCGCATTATTTGCAGAAATGGGATTCAAGATGTATCGTTTCTCAATTGCATGGACTAGAATCTTCCCTAATGGAGATGAAGAAACACCTAATGAAGCAGGTTTAAAGTTCTATGAAGAATTAATTGATGAATGTCGTAAATATAATATTGAACCATTAATTACTATTTCCCATTATGAAGTACCATTTAACTTAACTAAGAAATGGAATGCCTGGGCGGATCGTCGTATGATTGACTGTTACTTAAACTTCTGTAAAGCAATTTTTACTAGATATAAAGGTAAGGTAAAATACTGGTTGACTTTCAATGAAATCAACTCAGCGACTACACCAATGGGTGGTTTCTTATCACAGGGTATTTTAAATGAAATCAAGACAATGAATTTCATGGAACAGGTAGATAATCCTCAGAATCGTTTCCAGGGATTACATCATCAGTTTGTGGCAAGTGCACTTGCAGTTAAAATGGCTCATGAAATTGATCCTAACTATCAGGTAGGATGTATGCAGATTATGGCCACTAGCTATGGTTTGACATGTGATCCGCATGATCAGATTGTGAACCAGGAAAAGAATCATTTAATGAACTGGTTCTGTTCAGACGTACAGTGCCGTGGTGCTTATCCAAACTATATTAAGAGATACTTTAAAGAAAATAATATCAACATCGTTATGGAAGAAGGCGATGAAGATATCTTAAAGGCTGGTCCAGTTGATTTCTATACATGTTCTTATTATATGTCTAATTGTCAGACAGCAGATAAGAGTAAAGAAGCAGGTTCAGGTAATATCCTAGGTGGTGTACCAAACCCATATCTTAAAGCAAGTGACTGGGGTTGGCAGATTGACCCAATCGGTTTAAGATATTCATTAAATGAAATCTGGGATCGTTATCAGAAACCAATCTTTGTCGTAGAAAATGGCTTAGGTGCATATGACAAGATTGATGAAGATGGTAAAGTACGTGATGACTATCGTATTGATTACTTAAGAAGTCATATTGAACAGATGCATGAAGCAGTATTAGATGGTGTTGATTTAAGAGGTTATACTCCTTGGGGATGTATTGACTTAGTATCAGCTTCTACTGGTGAAATGGCTAAACGTTATGGTTTCATCTTTGTAGAAAGATATGATGATGGGACAGGTGACTTCTCTAGACGTAGAAAAGAATCATTCTACTGGTATCAGAAGGTCATCAAAACAAATGGGGAAGATTTAAAATAATATGAAAAAGAAGGACTATGAATTTTATAGTCCTTCTTTAATGTTTATGTCTTTTTTGTTTGACTGAATTACCTTCTTCAGGTCCTTTGAAATCTACAAGAGATCCTAAATCACAGACTTTAAATCCAGCTTTGACTAATTTTCTTGCACCTTCATGTGCAGTCCCAGCTGCAAGGGCATAAACATAATATATTGCAGTAGGATCAAGATCTTTTTTTGCATGCTGATCAATTAATCTTGCAGGATAACATTGTGCATCAACTGGATGTCTGACATCAAACTTTAAATCATCATCTACACATAGTAGAATAATATTCATATTATTTTGAAATTCTTCATAAGCATGATTGATTTCTAGTGTTTGTACTGCTTCTTTACGTTTAAAAAACATAGACTCACCTCACTTATACAATAATATCATTTTCTTATGCATTTTACTATTGCTTTTTAGAAATTGGTATGGTAATATAAACAAGCAGTCTAACTTAGGGGCTTGGTCCAATGGTAGAACATCGGTCTCCAAAACCGTTGATACGGGTTCGATTCCTGTAGCCCCTGCCATCTGTAAACAACGAACATTAATTTGTTCGTTTTTTTTTATTTAATTTTATGTTTATTTATTTAATACCCCTGTCATTGTGGTATAATATAGTTATGAAAGGGGTTACAATTTATGGCAAAAACTTTAGCATGTATCGTAACAGATCCAGTAGGCTTATATGCGACACCTGCAATGGATCTTATCGAAGTCGCAAAGACTTTCGACAGTGACTTTACCTTAACTTATTCAGGTAAAACCGTAAATCTTAAATCGACGATGGGTGTTCTTTCATTAGGTATTCCAACAAAGGCAAAGATTGTGATTACTGCCGATGGAGACGATGAAGAAACAGCTATTGAAGCAGTACATGAAAAAATGAAAGAATTAGGTATTATCGGATAAAGAATGCATGATGCATTCTTTTTCTTTTTTATGTATAATAGGCGTAAGGAGTTGATGGTATGAAACCGATGATGTGTTTTGATGTGGATGGTACTATTAGAGGCACGACAGATGAACATATAGTATATGATTCGACGATTCTTGCACTTAAGAAATTAAAGGAAGCAGGATATCCGATCGTTGTTTCAACAGGAAGAGGAAGAGACTCTTTCTTACGTACTGGTATACAGGATATTGCCGACTGGGATGGATTTGTGTTTAATAACGGTCAGTTGATTACAGATGGGAAAGGCAATGTAATCAATGTCCATCATTTTAAGAATGAGGATGTTATTCGCACAATTGCGAAAGCAGATGAATTGAATCTTGCAGTCACTTTAAAAAAGGAACATCGTATTATCACAAAGGAACCAGATGAGTATGTCTTAGAGACACAGCGTTATTTTGGAAACCAGATCGGTCCTGTAGAAAAGTATAACGGGACAGATCTTGTAGATATGATGATTATCTATGGTCCTAAAGGGTGGGACTATAAACCATTTCTTGATTTAGAAGGTATTTCTGTATTGCCAGGCTTATCCTGCTTTGCGGATGTTGCCATTGCAGGTGTATCTAAAGCAACAGGTATTATGGAATTAGGAAAGGTATTGGGTAGTGATCATTATGTATGTTTTGGTGATTCACAGAATGATATAGAAATGATGAAGCATGCCTCAACATCAATTTGTATGGGTAATGGTGATGCAATGACTAAAGCGGAAGCAGATTATGTAACTGCAGACATTGATGATGATGGTATTTATAAAGCTTGTATTCATTTTGGATATATAAAGGAGTAGAGGAAAATGACATTAAAAGAAGCATATGAAACAGGTAGAGATTTAGATGTGTATGTAGATAGTGAAATGGCTGATCAGGATTCACATAGTTTTGATGATTTATGGCAGTCTATTTATGATATTGTACAGGTTGCAGTAGGGGGTATTGTAGAAGAAGATCCTGAAGAATTAAAAAAAGCCATTGAATGGCTTAAGGAAACACAGGATAAAACAGAAGCCTATAAGACTTTAGATATCCCATTTGAGGTAGAGTAATGAAAGTAGTAGATATGCATTGTGATACACTTTATGAGATGGAAAAGAATCACCTCTCATTAAGTGAAAATAATTTAAATATTGATTTAAAAAAGATGGAAGAAGGAGATTATCTTTTACAGAACTTCGCAATCTTTACTGAACTAAAGAAAACAGCTGATCCAGTCGATCATGTGATGAAATGTATTGATTATTTCTATCAAGAAATGAGAAAGAATAAGGACAAGATCCAGCCAGTTACAACTTATGATGAAATCATGGAGAATACACATAATGGTGTTATGAGTGCGCTGCTTACTATTGAAGAAGGGGCAGTTATTCATGAAGATTTGTCTTATTTAAGAAACTATTATCGTTTAGGTGTACGTATGGTGGCCTTAAGCTGGAACCATGTCAATGGACTCACATATCCTAACTTTGATATGAATGATGATACATATGGTTATCATACATATGATGATGTTCATGGTCTCACTGATGCAGGAAAAGCCTATATTAAAGAGATGGAAGATCTCGGTATGATTATTGATGTGTCTCATATGTCAGATAGATGTTTCTATGATGTGTTAGATGTTGTCAAGAAGCCTTTTGTGGCATCTCATTCTAATGCACGAGCTGTATGTCCTCATGCTCGTAATATGAGTGATGATATGATTTTAAAACTTGCACATCGTGGTGGTGTTATGGGGCTTAACTATGCTGCTGGTTTCTTAGGTGAGAATGCGGAAAAGTCACGCATTGAAGATATGGTGAAGCATATTCTTTATATCAAGGACTTAGCAGGTATTGATTGTATTGGCTTAGGTTCTGATTTTGATGGTATTTCACAAAATCTAGAAATGAAAAATGCGTCTTATTTACCTCGATTAGAAAAGGCATTGAGAGACGCAGGATTGACAACTGAAGAAATTGAAAAAGTCTTTTATAAAAACGTATTACGCGTTTATAGAGAAGTCTTGAAATAGAAAAAATGACAGGCCGTATATGATGGGGAAGCCTGTCATTTTTCTTTTAATAACTTTTTGGGGGAGAAGTTATGTAGTCACTTGGGAGTATCCGTGAACTACGTATATCAATATAATGGAGAATTGTGAACGTAATATGAATACAGTTAATATTTATGTAAAATAGTGCACATGTCTTTCTTTTTTTAATTCTGAAAATATTATATAATAATATACATAAATAACATGAAGGAGAGAAAGTGTGAAACAAAAATCAATCAAAACGTATAAAAAAAGACGAACTTAAAAACAAGTTTGAATAATTTAG